>DASPIL010000024.1 GCA_035629175.1 Verrucomicrobiia bacterium
GCCGAGCGTGTGGTGAGATTCCAGCGTCGCTCGCATGTTTACGGTTCTTTTCCGGGCGGCAAGGATGCACGCCCTCTACGTCAGGCAGGGATGCCTGACGCCACGATGCGGAGTAGCGGCGGGCATCCTGCCTGCCGTAGAGCCTGGCTTCCAGCCTGGCGGAAGGAAATTTGGGGACGGCCGAGCGTGTAGTGAGATTCCAGCGTCGCTCGCATGTTTACGGTTCCTTTCCGGGCGGCAAGGATGCACGCCCTCTCCGTCAGGCAGGGATGCCTGACGCTACACTAGTGTAATTCGATGTATTGCGGCTGAATTCCTTTGTCGGTCCATTCGAGGATGGCGATGCTTCGTTCGAGCTTGAACCGCTGTTTTCCAGCGTAACCCGGATTGAAAAAAAGAATGCCGTTAAGAATCTGGCAGAATCGCTTGTGCGTGTGTCCGAACACCACAACGTCTGGCCGGGCTCGGCCGATCTTGCGTTGCAGGGCGGCATCGAGTTCGCGCGGCTCCACGATGTGATGCACTAGAAACTTGCGGCCACCGAGTTCGATTACCTCGGTTTCCTTGAGGGTCAGGCCCTGGTCTGTGTTGCCTGTGACTGCAGTCACGGGCGCAATCTGCTCCAGCGCCTTGAGCACCCAAGGCATCCCAACGTCGCCAGCGTGCAGGATGTGGTCGACGCCTTTGAACAACCTGGGAAGGTTGGAATCCAGGTGATCGTGGGTGTCCGAAATGATGCCGAGTTTCATGCGATTGTTTCAGAAATCGTGAAAGATCGGTTCACGCTTCGGCTTTGGCTTCTTCTGGCTGGGGTTCGTCAGCGGGCTCGTCGTCGCTCCTGGCTTCCTTCTTTTCCTCTGCAGATTCCGCCGTGGAAAACTTCATGGCTGCAACAAAAATGCCCGTGAACAATCCGCCGCTCAGGAGCGTGTTGCGAAAGAATTGCCAGGTCTCGGGCCATCCTCCCGTGCCGAAGATCAGGGCACGCAGCCAGCCCCAGACAGTCTTGGTGTATTCCGGATTGTTGAAAGGGTTGAAGAGCCACGCGGCGGTGTTCGTGATCAGGTAGAACAACAGGGCGCCGAGAATGCCGCCACCGAGGAGGGACATTGCCGAGTGTTTCGGCTTGAAGCGTTGGCCAAGCAGGATAATGGCGGCCCAGGCGACGTAGTTGAAAACCTGATAGCGCAACATCGGCCATTCCCAGACCGCAAATCCCTGAGCGACGTAGTAGAAGTTCAACCCGATGTCTGTGATCAGCATGGCCGACAGGGGAAGCCACCAGGCTGTGCCGCGGGAGAGGTAAACGCCACCGCAGAACAGCAGGGCGTAAGCGGGGTTGAAGTTCGCGAAATCCGACGACAACATTCCCGGGATCCGCGCCGCGGCAAACACCACAATGAACAAGACCAACGACAAGAGCTTCTTTGTCACTCGGGGAAGAATAGCTTCAGGGGCGCTGGGTTCAATTATTCTTTAAGAACCTGTCTGAAAAATAGGTGGGGTGTTGCGGCGAGGGATTTTGGCCGTGGCCGAGGCGGCGAGGTCCGAGCATCCCCGCAGCGGGCTGTAAGGACCGAGCCAACGAAGGCCATGGGCATCTGAAAGCTGGTCACTGAGTGGGACTCGTTCGCGCGCGATACCGTCGGCAAACAGATTGCGAGTTCCGCTGACAGCATTGGGCCAACATTGCGGCAGGACACGGCCGCGGAACAAATCCAGGCGAGAGGCGGTTCGATCGCGTGGCAAGAGGCTCGTTGAATGAGACAAAGCATTTCCTGCGCAGAGCCTTTCGGGGGCTTCTCAAGCGAGCAGATACCGGAGTGCTGAAGCCAATGCTCGACGAACTTGCGCCGAAGCTGATCAACTACATTCGCTCGATCGGGCGATGCGCCGTCGAACCACAAGCCGACAACAACAAACAACTGACAACGAACAACGAACAAAAACTTACAACTCATCTACGAAGATGCCGACCTCCTGGTCGTGAACAAACCCGCAGGCCTCGTTTGTCATCCGACAAAGGGTGACGTTTACTCGAGTCTCATCAGCCGGGTGCGTTTGTACCTGGGGCCGGATTCGCATCCGCACCTTGTGAACCGTTTGGATCGCGAAACAAGCGGGGTGACGCTGGTGGCAAAGACCGACGTGGCGGCGCGCGAACTGCGGCAGTTGATGGAATCGCGTGCTATTCGTAAAGAATATGTTGCGCTCGTTCACGGGCATGTTCGGGAGGATCACGGGATGATCGATTCACCGTTGGGGAAAGACGAGAGGAGTCGCGTGGCGGTGAAGGATTGTGTGCGGCCCGACGGAAAACCGGCGCAGACGGAGTATTGGGTCGAATGCCGTCTTCACGCAACGTGCGACCCTGCTGAAGATGGCAGCGGCAGTATGAAGCTTGTTTCCGTGAGCGATGGGCAGCCGATTGGAAGCGCCCTGCCATTCACGTTCCTGCGTATTGAGCCGCGCACTGGCCGCAAGCATCAGATCCGCATTCATCTCGCCCACATCGGTCATCCAATCGTCGGCGACAAGATCTACGGCGGCGACGAGGATTTGTATTTGGCCCTGGTTGAAAACCGCCTCACCCCCGATCAGCGTTCCCGCTTAATTCTAGAACATCATGCACTCCATGCCCGTTTACTTCGGTTTTCCTGGCGGGATAAGGAAGTCGTGCTTGTTGCACCAATTGACGGATGGAATTGTTTCTGAGCAGTCGCTGACGTCAACGATGTGCGATCGCCCTGCGCGCCGAGATTTGCTGTTGGCGTTGAACTACGCGCGACAAGTAATTCGCCATCTCGTTTTCCGGATATTGCAGCAGCACTGCGGTTGTCATTTGTGCAGCCTGGTCCAGTTGGCCCGCTTCTACAGCGCGCGAGATGAGCGAGAAGATTGAACCATCATTCGCCGGCGGCGGCGCAGGATTGGGGGTTGGCATCGCGCACGGAACTCCATTTCCGAGGGGCGTGCCGAACAGGCATCCATAGAGTTGGCCATTTACCGTCGAAAACGTACTGAAAAGGATTTGCGCCTTGACGAGTGGCAAAGACGCCAGTGCTGCTCGTTTATCCGGCGGCGCCAGTAACTGCTGGTGCGTCCGCTCGTCGAACTGATCCAACATCCGGGTTCCAGAGCCGATGTAAAACGCTCGGGGTGCTGCGTATTCGAGAATTGGATGAAGATCGGTCTGGACAGGGCCGCTTCCTGCGATGGCAAAGCCCGTCCGTTGAGAGGCAATTTGCTTGCCCATCAACGCCTCGGGTGAATGTATGTCAATCATCCACATTTCAGTTCTTACTCGCTCGTTGGCGAAGCTTCTGCGGAAACTCTCGACACCGCTTTCCCACGGTTGTTTCGAACCCAGGAGAATGATGTCGCCTCCGCTATCCCAGATTTCAACGTAAGGAAACACCGAACTGAATGTGCGAAGCACAAGGCGCACGATGTCGTCCTGCGTTTCATAAATTTGAAACCACTGTGCAACGATGCCCCCCGGCTTTAAACGGCTCGCAGCCAGCTCATAATATTGCTGACTGAACACGCTGCCGATCCCTGCCGTCCAGGGATTGGAGGGCACAGTAATGATGACGTCATAGAGTTGGGATCGCAGTTTGAGCACGGTCCGCGCATCTTCAGTCCACATGTGGACCTTCGGGCTATGGAGCATCTGGTTGTTCCAGTCGTGAAATAGTTCCGCTGCGCGAATAACGGGTTCGCAATTCTCCGCCACGTCGATGCGCTCAACTGGATAGTCCAGCAGTGCGCCGGCACTGATTCCAGAGCCAAGTCCAAGCACAAACACATCCTTTGCCTCGGGTCTCGCGAACATTGGAAGGTGGGCGACGAGGTATTGCGTTCCCATGTCCAACTGCGTTCCGGCGTCAGGTTTTCCGTTAATCCGCAAACCGAGGCTTGCAGGCGCAATTACGCCGTCAACCTCCTCCACTGAAACGGTCGCATCAGCCGCATCTTCATAAAATACAATTTTCATGTGTTCTTTACGCGTAGGCATCAGGCGCGGGTCAAATTGGGTTTCGCGAATACGGAACACTCCCGAACTCATGACATGGCGCCAATCTTCATTCCCAAAGATAAAGAGGGAAACAGCCGTCAGGCAGGCGACGCTCGCCAGGGCAACGCCGACCGTCCAGCGTCGTTGCCACGCAAGGCTAAGAGCCATCAAACCGAGCACCAAGACGAGGATTCCAAAGGCGTTGCGGAGTCCGATGGCTGGCATCAGGACAAAACCAGTGAAGAGTGTGCCGCAAACTGCCCCAATGGTGTTCCAGGTCAGAAGGACCCCAACACGTGCGCCCAGGGGTGCGCCCTCGGACGAAACGGCACGAATCATCAATGGGAGAACCGATCCGATGAACGCGGCGGGAACTCCAAGGATCAGGAGGGACATCCCGGTTGCCAGCAGCTGATGATAAAAGTATCCCACCAAATTGCGTCCAAGCCCCGTATGAGCAATGCGGTACACATCCACCCATTTCTCAATATTGAATACCAGAATGGCAACCCAGAGCGCCGCCGCGCTCAACAGGAGCACGATCATCCGCTCGCTGGGGCTGCGCCGCCGCGGTGAAGCGATCCAGGCACTGCCCAAGCCAATTCCGAGAATGAAAGCCATGAGCACCACTGCGAAAGTTTGAAGGGATGAGCCGAAGATCAAGGCGAGTGATCGTGCCGAGAGAATCTCCAACCCCATCGATATAGCGCCTGTCAGGCACACAATGACTCCAGCCCAATGCAACGTTCGACGCGACGTGGCTGGTTCAGTGATCTCGGATTTTTCCTTCGCGGCTGGGCCCAAGCCCGCCCACCCCGCGCGGCTCAAGAGAATGGCGGCGGTTCCGAGAAGAATGTTGGCCAACGCAGTGACATTCAGCGTCGTCACCAAACCGTATTTTTGCACGAGCCAGAAACCCGCGAGGCCCGAACCAGTAACCGCGCCCAGGCTGTTGATGGAATAGAAACGCGCCGAACGCCGTCCGGCATCGATCGACGATCGCTGTAGCCAGGCAGCGATCAAGGGCAAAGTGCCACCCATCAGGATTGTGGGTCCGAGGAGCAGGGCTGCGCTAAGAAAGGCTTTCAGCGCCAGAAGCAGGCCCGATTGTTCGGCGATCTGCCGGCCAGCCGTGATGAAGACGGAATCCGCAAGGCGATCCAGGAATGGGAAGGCAAGCGCATAGACGCCGATCAGGATTTCCAGAATGCCATACGCTTGAACCGGCTGTTCCGACCGATCCGCCCAACGCCCGAAAACCTGGTTGCCAATCGCCAACCCCCCCATGAATACTGCAAGCACCACGGTCTGCGCGTAAACCGTGCTGCCGAACATTTGCGAGAGGAATTTGGACCAAACGACTTCATATACCAGCGCGGTGGCCCCGGAACAAAAGAATAGAACGACGACCAGCCAGCCGCGATCTCGTGATTGCATGCTCGCAGCGTAATGACGCCTCAGAGGACGGAGCAAGGGATTTACAGCGGCCCCGTGTGCAAATGCGAATTCCCGGACGGGATCCACTTGGGGATGTATTGATTCTATTTGAGCACTGCTATGGAATCTGGCACTTACAGCAGCGCACAATGAACATCCGATGTCAGCTTTCCAGCATCCTGCTGCTGATTCCCCTCCTAGTGGGTTGCCGGGAATCCCGGGTCGAGCCCCAGCCCTCGGTTCGTCCTGATCCGGACAGGATTGTGCGTTTACATTATCTCGGGAAAAAGCGACTCGGCCTGGAGGCGGGAGCTTACTATTTCAATCGCATTTGGGCCTTGCCGGAAACCGAGCGGTTGCAGTCGCAGACCCTCGACAAGCTGGCAACTGCGCCGTGGCGGTTCTTTGCGGATCCGTCCTCTTGGACAAACGCTCCTGTGGCACTGTTGCGATCCTTGCTTGATGACATCGTTCAGGAGGAGAGTTTTCTCGAAGTGCACGGGACCAGTAACGAGGAACCGCAGTTCGCATTTGCCATCCGACTGAGCGAGGCCCGTTCCGGCGCCTGGGAAACCAACCTCGCCGTGGTGGCGCAGTCTCTCACCGGGGTGTGGCCCGAGCAAAGTCGACATCCGCGCGGTTGGAAATGGGCGAGTACCAATTCTTCGGCGAAACGTGAACTCCAACGCTTGGAGAACTGGCTTGTAATCACCGCGTGGACCGGTAACACAAATCGCTTCGGAAGCGTCGCAGAAACGATTGGCCGCCATGGCATTCCATTCCCGGTAAAGGCAACCAATGCCTGGATTGAAGGCGAGGTTGATCTGGCCGCAGTCGCCACGATCCTCGGACGTAAAGAAAACACCGCATGGCTGCCCGGAGGGTCCCGATTGGAGTTCAGTGTTGAAGGGGATGGTGGCAACGTGATTTCTCGTGGTGAACTGGATACTACCGAGCCGTTGAACTTGGTGCTGGAGCCTTGGAATTTTCCAACCAACTTGATCCGGGAACCTCTCGCATCGTTCACTGCTGTTCGAGGTCTGCGCTCGTTGCTGCCACTAGTTTTGCCGGCGGAGTGGCAGTATCTCGATGGCATCTTGCCTGATCAACTGTGCGTATGGACTGGAGACGGATCGCTTCCACACGTGAATTTCGCGATTCCGACCACAAACCTCGTGCACGAAATGGATGTGGTAAGTAATTACCTGATTTCGAAGGGGAACACCTGGTTGAAACGTTATTCCGGGGGGGGCTTCGAGCCGATGTCCCCTTACAAAGGAGTCAGTTGGAACGGCCTTCCAGAAGTGACACCATTCATTATGGCTGCCAGCTTGCACACGGGATTCCTGTATGGAGGGACAGCGCCGGAAACCCGGACAAACACGATTGCTGTTTCGGACGCAATGCTGAACGACATTGTGCGACGAACAAATGCTCTTTACTACGACTGGGAGATGACAGGATCTCGGATAGTTCCGGAAATTTACCTGACGCAAATCGCGCGCCTGGCATTGCGAAGAGGGCAATTGCCGGTGGATGGCGCGGCGCTTACGTGGTTGAAGGCGCTCTCACCCCGAATGAGTGCTAGTACGACCATCTTTTCCTTCGCGACGCGTGAACAGGTGCAGGGTATCCGGAAATCAACAGTCGGATTTACGGCGCGTGAACTGGCTATTTTAGCCGACTGGTTGGAATCGCCCGACTTCCCGTTTGCCCTTTGCAGCAGTGGGGGCTCTGCTACGAGCACATCTCAGTAATCGATTATACCCGCGATGTGAAGAAGTTTGAGATTATGACGCTATCCAAATCTATTCTGCTGAATGGAACCGCGATCGTATTTTTTGCCGCAATATTGGTTTTTACTGGTTGCGACGGGAGACGACCCAGCGGCTCCCCAGAAGGGCGGACCGGTGGCGCAGGAAGTTCCACGGGTGCCACGGTGCTACAGTCTTGGGCATCCAATACGGTTCCGCTGCAAATCGTTGCAAGGGTTCATTGGAGAGGGACGAAGGATTTCAATTCGGTCGGAATTCCGGCAGCGCTATTAAGCATCTGGGAATTACCTGAGACAGAGGAGCTAAAAAATCGCGCGATAAGGCGCATCGCTGGGGCACTCGCGGCTGAGCTTTCCAACGATCCGAATGATGCAACAAACTGGGTGCGAATTCACCGGATGGTCAATGACGTGCTCGTTCACGAGAATTATTTTCAAATGGGGAAAGGGGAAGATGCTTGGCCTTATTGTGCCTGGGCAATCCGAATGGATCGAGAACGGTGGATCACCTGGAAGACCAATTTTGCGGATATGCTTGAGCCTTTGCACCATGACGGGCAGACGGTCGGCGTTATCGGTAAGTTGTTGGTCCAAATGGATTATAGCAATGGTTGGGGGGTGCTCGGGTTTTCTCCTCAAGTAAATCCGCTTTTTCAAGCATTCATGAGCCGGTTCAGGTCCCAATCCAGTTCTCCGTACGTTTGGAGCACTAACTATTGGCTTGAGATCGATACGGACGTCACCCACTGGCCGACTGCAATTAAGCCGCCGACAGCCGTCCAGATCCCCCGCATAGGCGTGTCGATTGTTGCCGAGGGCGAGGAGCTGCGTGTTGATGCCGAGCTTAACTTTGCAACCCGTCTTGCCCTATCCGTCTCAGAATGGCAGGTGCCCACTCAACTGATTGACGGATCTCTTTCAAGCTTCACGGCAATTCGCGGGTTAACAAATTTGTTGGACCGAGGATCAGCATGGCAAAGAGTTACCGCCGAGAGGCCACCAGAGCAGCTTTTCGCATGGGCGCTTAGGGGTTTGCAAATGCAAACGTACATGGCTGCTCCACTACCAGATGCAAGCAATGTGGTGAGTCGAATCACTGAGAAAGTTCTCTCGTTGGAAGACCCGTGGGGCGGCACCAATGAACTCGTAGGCTTCCAACGTTCCTCGCAATTCCAAGGATTCGAGTGGCGTGGATTACCGTACCTATGGCCCTTTTTGAAAACCGCTGAGGCAAATGGGAGAGCGTATATGTACGCAGGAACGTTCCCGATGGGGGACGTATATCCGATCGCTGCCTCAACGCTTGATGTTTTGAATCCGACAAACCTGCTGTATTACGACTGGGAGATGACCAGCGTGCGGGCGGAGCAATGGCTGTACATCGGACAGTTCGCGCGGTTAGTGACGCAAAAGGCACAATTGCCTCTGGATTCAACTTCCGTGTGCTGGCTGAAGGCAGCGGCCCCGAAACTCCGGAACTCCCTCACTTTGGGTACGATAACTGGTCCCTCGCAGCTTTCGTTCGTCAGAAAATCGACACTCGGATTGACTGGCGTGGAACTACAACTCCTTTGTGACTGGCTAGAGTCACCCGCTTTCCCCAGAGGGTTCCACACGATGCTAGCTGCGCCTGAGCCCTTGAAATAAAGCAGCCCATCGACGAAGCCTTGAGCATGCCAACGGCCTCAATTCCGCGGACTATGCGTGCAGCTGTCTACCGCGGCCCTCGCGATCTTCGAATCGAATCGATTTTAGTGCCAAAAACTGGTTCGCTCGAAATCCTCGTGCGGGTGGAGGTGTGCGGTGTCTGTCCAACGGACATCAAAAAGATCGTCCACGGCACGGTGGCACCGCCAAGAGTGTTTGGGCACGAAACCGCAGGAACCGTTGTTCGTGTTGGCAGGCGAGTGGTTGGAATCAAAATCGGTGAACGCGTCGCATTACATCATCATGTTCCCTGCCTTAAATGCCACGCATGCGCCCATCGCGCGTTCGCACAATGCCAAACCTACAAACAGACCGGAATCACGGCTGGGTTCGAACCTTCTGGCGGCGGCTTTGCTGAATACGTCAGGGTGATGCCGTTCGTTTTCCCAGGCATCGTCAAAATCCCAGCCGACAATACATTTGAGGAAGGCGCGATGCTCGAGCCAGTCAATACCGTTCTCAAAGCTGTCAAACGCCTGCATCTGCTGCCAGGTGATAATGTCCTTGTTGCCGGTCAAGGACCTATCGGATTGATGTTTAGTAGAATCCTTGAGCTCCGGGGCATGAATGTCTACGCCACGGATTTCCTTGAGGCACGACTAAGACTCGCAAAGGACTTTGGCGCAAAGTGGTCAGGAAAACCTGACGAACTTGTCAATGCGAACATCCTAACAAACCGACGATCGACAGAATTTCGGAAATCCAACCTTCGCCTTCGGAAGCCAAATCCGAAGATTGTTTTTGATGCCGCCGTAATAGCAGTGCCTTCGGATGCCGCCTTGAAGCAAGGAGTGAACAGTGTCCGCGGCGGCGGCCAAGTATTGCTTTTTGCGCACACAAAGAGAGGAGCGCAAACCGCGGTTGATCTCGCCGCTATATGCACTGATGAAAAGGACCTGATTGGAAGCTATTCTGCGGATATCACGCTTCAGGAAGAGGTTGCAGAGCTTGTTTTTTCGCGGCAGTTGGACGTTCGGTCCCTAATTTCCCACCGATTCGATCTCGAACGGGCAGCGGAAGCGGTCTCCTTGGCAGCCAATCCGACACCGGATTCGCTCAAGGTCCTGGTGGGAAAAAGTCAGTAGAACCAGACCCGAAAAGAAGTTGAGTTTTTTCCTGAAAACGACAGAATCGGGGTCGAGTTTAAATCCACGATTAGGAGCACTATAAAACTACTTCGTATCCTTCCGGGCTTTGCGTTTGCTGTCTTCTTTGGCTTTGACTCTCAACAATCAGTTACGGCGCAAGCGTTTCAGAATCTTGATTTCGAATCCGCCAATGTAAGCGAAGCGGTCTACGTTCCGGGCGGACTATACTACTCGGTTCCGTTCGGCCAAGCCTTGCCAGGTTGGTATTCGTACAATCGATACACCGTCGGCAATCAGACAACAGGCACCGAGGCCACAACCGATTGGCTAACCTACAATGGTTTTCTGCTCGATATGATAGGGGCTGCTGTACTTGACTCTGCAGTCGTTGGCAATGCCGTGTGGGGAAGGCCTCAGCAACCCGTCCTGTCGGGAAACTACTCGGCCGCCATTCTCGCACACAATTCACAAGGTTCGTCTTCGCCAGGCTTGGCCCAAACAGGGATTATACCGATGAACGCAATGTCTCTCCAGTTCTCGACAAGGTGGGGCGGAGCCATCGAATACGTGAATGCGCCGACGGGACTGCGCCTTTCTTTTCGGCTGGATAATGTGGAGTTGCCGTTGGTCAAACTGGAATCGAGCGATGAATCGGCAGATCGGTGGGGGGTGGACCTTTCGGGGCATCAGGGCTTCGTGCGAGAGATTCAATTCGTTCTGTCGGCGGATACAGAGGTCTTCTCCGAGGGGGCGATCATCGTTGACGACGTGGCATTCTCAGCTCAAACCGTCCCGGAACCTGGATGCGCAAGCCTGATTTTGATGGGCGGGATGGTCCTGTCCCTACTTCGGAAAAATCGGCTGCGTTCCACGCATGTGTGCCAATCTCTTGTCTCGTTCAAAAAAATCTGAAAAATTGTTGACACTATGCTTGCTGATTGCGAGTATCCAAGCCACACACGGCAATAAATAGCTAAAAAATGAGAACAAAAAATCTTCTTCTATCGGCTGCGGCAGTTGTCGCAGGTGCCATCTCGGCCCAAGCCCAATCGAATGTTTATTCAGTGAACATTGTGGGTTATGTTAACAAGCCTATCGCAGCTGGGCAGTTTACGCTCCTCGCGAATCCGTTGAATGACGGAACCAATACTATTGGCAGTTTAGGTGCAGCCCTGCCCAACAAAACGACCGTTCAGGTTTGGAACGGTACTGGTTTCGTTGGTACCAGCAAGGCGGGTGGTGTTTGGGGCAATCCTAACCTTCCGATTCCGCCCGGAACCGGCTTCTTCGTTCAAACGCCGGCTGCTGGGGCAACTGTCACTAACACATTCGTTGGCAGCGTGGTGATTGGCTACGGTCAAACCAATTCCATGGCGCTTCCAAGCGGGTTCTCCTTGGTGGGTAGCCCAGTTCCGATTGCTGGAACTCTCAACTCCGCTGGTCCGAACACTTTGAACTTGGGCAACTCTCTTCCAAACAAGTCTACTATTCAAGTTTGGAATGGAACCACCTACGTTGGAACTAGCAAGGCTGGCGGGACATGGGGCCAGAACCTGCAAATCGATGTCGCTCAGGGTTTCTTTGTGAACACCCCTGTGGCGACGAACTGGTCTCAAACTCTTCAGTAAGGAATCACTCAATCAACATCGTAAACACCTAGAAACATGAAAAAAGCACTCGTCGGATCAATCCTGGGCCTGGCAATGACAGTTGCCACGTCCTATGGCCAAGGAAAAGTGTTTTTCAACACTTACGTCGGAACGGTCTATTCACCAGTCACCTATGCCAACCCGGTTGGCAATGGAGCTACGCATGGTGGTACCGTTGGTGCCGGCTTCTTTGCTGAATTATACTATGGCATCGGCTCTGGGCTGGGCTTCAATGATCTCACCAAGGTCGCTGACTCAAAGACTGCTGTCGGAACACAGGTTGCTGGATATGTTACAGGCGGAATCGTAAACATTCCGGGATATACCTCTGGTCCAATTACCTTCGCCGTAGTGTGCTTCAATGGTGACACATGGGAAACCACAATGTCATCTGCATCTCCAACAGCATATGCAACGTTGTTGCCGACTGTTTGGACTGAACCCGAAATCGCGTCTGGCCAGAATCCGGCAGGAACATTCTCGCAGAACGTTCCTGCAATTACGGTCTCTCTGGTTCCTGAGCCCTCGTCATTCGCATTGTTGGGCCTCGGTTCTGCGGCGCTTTTGGCTCTCCGCCGCCGTAAGTAATCACCGCATTCTGTCATAGGCCTCGGCGCTCTGCCGAGGCCTTTTTTTTCGCCTTAGCCCGGGGGGTGCCTTGGCTGCTGATTCACGTCCAAAATCAAGCGCGGGAGGGAATCGCTAACCAAGCACCAAGTCTTAGTGAAAAATGGGAGGCGAAATCAAGGCCGACGATTAAGCGAGGATGGCTTGGTATAACGTAGCTCAAACTCCATCGAGTGCCTTGGAACTTTGCGGACCTTTGCGCGGGTAATCCGTACCTACCGAAACCTGACAAGTTGTCACCCACCACAATCACCAAATTACTTATTGTAACCGAAGGCAGAAATAAAAGGCTGTAGCTTTTCTACGTACGGTTCTAAGAACTTCGCGTACGGGTGCCACCTTCCCACGGCGGTGTTGAAAAGCGGTTTAGCTACGTCTGCGTAAGTCGGAGAACGAACAACTTTTTTCTGAGCGTGTTCATTAAATCTGACGATTTTGTCATTCCATTCGATCTCTAAGAATCTCATTACGTCGCGAGCAACCGATTCAAGGTTCATTACCATGTCCTCATAACGGACCTCAAGGAACCGCCCAGCAAGCATAGGCCGAAACTTTAACCAATTGGTCATCAATGCGACGTATTCGTCGATTGTTTCAGCCAACGTTAGATACGCTGAACTTGTTGAACCGATCGGGTAAAATGGCTGCATAAAACAGCTGAGGCACACGTCGCGAGGATCCCGAAGCGCCACTAAAATCTTGATTTCCGGAAACACTCTTACGAACGCGGGTATCAGAAACGTAAGCGATGGGTTTTTGTCCACGACAAGCCGTCCATCTAAAGGACTGCCGAGCAGGCGTTCCACAGCGATAAGATAGTTGTCGCGGCTCTTTTGAAGATCAATCACGTTGGCTCTTTCCAGTACTTCTAGCATTCCCGCCGCATCAGGAAGTCCGCGGGTCAGTGGCACGTATGCGTAGTCGTGAAAAACTTCCGACTCTTCGGCCGATGTAATGGCAGGATGAGAGTCGAGTACCTGTTCCAGCAACGTAGTCCCAGAGCGGGGGTGGCCGCACAGCAATGACAGCTTTTGTGGATTGCAAAACTCCGGGGCAGCGTCAATCCACCGCTGAAGCTGCGCTTGGGACAAGCCTGCCCGCATGTTAGCGAGCCGCTCTCTAGTTGCGTAGAGTTCAGCGCGGTGTGGAGGTGCTTCGGGAAGAATCAACGCTTTCGCAAGTTGAAAGGACGTCATTGCTTCATCATGTCGTCCCAACCTGTCAAGAATCCCCGCCTGTTCATAAAGCGCGCGTATACGCACTTCTCTCGTGCCGTTCCGCACCGCGAATTGAACGATCGATTCCGCCTCATTCAAATTCCCAATTTGACGAAGTAGTCGCGCCTTAGCGAGAAGTGCTGAAGCGCACGCGGAATCTTTTTGTAAAGCTTTCTCAATAGTGTCAAATGCCTCCGGGATGCGCCGCAGTCTTTCCAGTATCTCGGCCAGATATGTCATCGTATGTGCCGTGGCATTCTTGTCGTCGGAAGCGCGCCGGAAGAAGTTTTCAGCTAAACCGGGATCCCTTAAATCTCGGCATTGAATTCCAGCTTTCGTCAATATATCGACCTTATCCCCCGCAATCCGAATTGCTTTCTCGAAACATTCCTTTGCCTCGCTGTAATCCCACTTCAATCCAAGCATTCGCCCCAATTGCAACAATATCAGCGGATTCGCGGGGTCGAGGCGACTAGCCCGCCGCAAAAGTTCGATGTTTTCGTCGAACTCGCGATTCCGCCAGGCCTGCTCAGCCGATTGAAGAAGCCGGTGAAGGGTTCCTTGTGAAACAAGCGGAGTTCTTTTCATCTACAACGTCGAATTCCCATGCACTTCAACCGTATAGAATATCTCGCAAGGCTAGAACGGCGCCGGGTTCTCCGCACCCTCTGGAGCAGGCGTTAATTCAGTCATCGGGAAGAGCGCGGCCTCTTCATGTTTTCCTTGGTCTTGAAGATGAAGTCTCTGAAGTTCGATCATCGCAGTCTGTTCATCAGGGGAGACAGGGTTTTGAAACTGAAGCGCCGCTGAGGCGGCCGCTTGGCCCGCCGTTGTGTTGTTGCTGCCGATAGCAGCGTCGGAAGGGCCTCCGGTCCTGACCTGCCTCGAAGGCATCGGACGCGGTAGATTAGGGAGTCCACCGGTTGCGTTCCCCGCGCCTGGGCCGGCTGGCGGCGGGATGACGCCGGGCGTGCTGGATGCTGGGGCGGCGGAGGCGAGGAGCTTGGCGCCGTTGTTGACGAAGTCCAGCGTCTCCGTGATTCCGTTGTTGTCGACCACGACCTTGCCGCCTTGCACGTCAATCGACTTGATCTCCAGACCGTCGGCCCGCTGGCCTTCCGTGAGCATGTAAGACTCGTCCTTTGCCTGTTCCCCGGCACGCGCGGGAATCTGTGCCTTCAGGAGAGCCCGCTTGTTGCCCAGAATCGTCGTAATCCCTGTCAGCGTCAGCTTGACCGGCGGCTTCGGCGGCTCGGGCGGCGTCAGCGGCTGCTCCACCTTCGGTTTCAGGCTGAACACGTTCCGATCCATGATCCCCGCGTAGGGATTTGCCGCAGATGTCCGAGCGCCGAGTGACAAGGCGCAAACCACCAACAGCAAGGCACCAAATGACGCTGTTTCTCGCTTTCTTGGCATGCGCATAAAGTAACTGATGAAGGATCAAACACCACTCGGAATTTTTAGTTGCGGAATTTGTCCGTAGTCAGTCCTCATTCCTCATTCCTCAGTCCTCAGTCCTCAGTCCTCAGTCCTCGACGTCCGCCTCACCGCGGCTTGGTTGAACGCGACTGCGTCTTCGTATCGGATCCCGCTGCCGCCGAAAATGTCGAGGGCGGAGCCGATGGTCAGGTCCACACGGCCGTTCCCGATTCTACTCACCGTTTCTAAATCCGCGATCGACTTGGCGCCTCCAGCGTAGGTTGTGGGGATCGGCGTCCACAATCCCAGGTTCGCAACCAAGTCCTCATCAATCCCACGGCAAAGGCCTTCCACATCGACGGCGTGTATGAGAAATTCGTCGCAATATTGCGCCAGATCTTCGAGAACGGCCTGGCTGATCACCATCTCAGTGAACTTCTGCCACCGATCCGTGACAACCACGTAATGGCCCTCGCGCTTGCGACAACTGAGATCCAATACCAGCTGGTCTTTTCCGACGATCTTCACGAGCTCCTGCAAACGATCTCGATCGAGGCCGCCGTTCCGAAAAACCCAGGAGGTGACCACCACGTGTGAAGCTCCGGAGTTCAGCCACTTCGCAGCATTTTCCGAGTTGATGCCGCCGCCGATCTGGAGACCGCCTGGATATGCCTGCAGCGCTGAACGCGCTTCGGCTTCGTTGCCCGGCCCCAGCATGATTACGTGGCCGCCCGAGAGTTGATCCTTCCGATAGAGTTCGGCGAACCACGCAGCAGGGCGGTCGGAAACAAAATTCGTCCGCACGCCGCCTGGAACGTCGGTCAGGGAACCTCCGACGATCTGTTTCACGCGACCTTCGTGGAGGTCAATGCAGGGGCGGAACATTTTCTTTACCAGTTGTCAGTTGTCAGTTGTCAGTTGTCAGTTGTTCGGTCTTCGGTCTTCGGTCTTCGGTCCTCCGTCCTCCGTCCTCCGTCCTCAGCCTTCCGGGAACAAGGGAGAGCGGACCAATCCCATTCGGGCCAGACGGAAGCTCAGGCCAACGCCAAGACAACCAAATCCATAACGTACGCTGCGGCGAAAATTGATCGAGGACGCTTCGGCAAAGTACTTCGTCGGACAACTGACCTCGCCGATTGAGAATCCATGCCAGAGAATCTGAGCCAGAAGCTGGTTGTCGAAAACGAAGTCTTCCGAATTTTTCTCCCAGCAGACAGTCTCCAGAACCTTGCGCGAATAAGCGCGGTAGCCCGTATGATACTCCGACAGCTTTGCCCCCAGGAGAATGTTCTCGGCCAACGTCAGAAAGCGGTTCGCAACATACTTCCACGACGGCATCCCGCCGCGCAGCGCATAGCCTCCAAGAATCCGGCTTCCCAACACGCAGGGATGCACATCATGTGCAATGATCGCGACGAGCGCTGGTATCAGCTTCGGCGTGTATTGGTAATCAGGATGAATCATCACGACGATGTCTGCGCCTGCGTCCAGCGCCATGCGGTAGCACGTCTTCTGGTTTCCGCCGTATCCGCGGTTCGCCTCATGCACATGCACGCGAACGTTAGGCAACTGCCGCGCGATGGCAGCAGTGTCGTCGCGGCTGGCGTCGTCGACCAGGATCACCTCGTCCACGATTCCATGATCCATGGTTTCGTCATAGGTCTTCCGCAGCGTGAGTGCCGCGTTGTATGCGGGCATGACGACTACAATTTTTTTGTCGCGAAACATCTTCGAATTCGGCGGCAGGATGGCGGGAAAACGGAGACGCGGAAAGCGGAAAGCGGGGTTCTGGAAGCGGTTGGTCCACTGCGACAGTGTAGCGTCAGGCATCGCTGCCTGACGTAGAGGGCGTGCATCCCTGCCGCCCGTATAGAACTGCAGGAGTGCGAGAGACGGGAGGATTGTTCTTACGTGCATGGTGGTAGCTGAGGTTTTTTCCGCCGGGCTGGAAGCCCGGCTCTACGGCAGGCAAGATGCCTGCCGCCACTGTTCGAGCGTGTCGTAGCGTCAGGCATCACTGCCTGACGTAGAGGGCGTGCATCCTTGCCGCCCGGAAAGAACCGCTGACGGTGAGAGACGGAAGGTTTTTTCTTACGCGCATGGCGGTATCTGAGCTTCGTCCGCCGGGCTGGAAGCCCGGCTCTACGGCAGGCAAAGATGCCTGCCGCCACTGTTCGAGCGTGTCGTAGCGTCAGGCATCACTGCCTGACGTAGAGGGCGTGCATCCTTGCCGCCCGGAAAGAACCGTTGACGGTGAGAGACGGGAGGATTGTTTTACGCGCATGGCGGGTGTCTGAGCTTCTTCCGCCGGGCTGGAAGCCCGGCTCCACGGCAGGCAAGATGCCTGCCGCTACTGTTCGACTGATCGTAGCGTCAGGCATCGCTGCCTGACGTAGAGGGTGTGCATCCCTGCCGCGCGGAAAAAACTGCAGGAGGCGAGAGACGGTGGGGTTTTTTCGACGCGCATGGCAGTGTGGGAGGGTTGGACCACCGGGCTGGAAGCCCGGCTCTACGGCAGGCAAGGATGCCTTCCGCTACTGAAACATTTCTCTTTCGCTGAAATCAGTCCTGCGCTAAAAAATTTGCATGCGAGGTTCAGACCAGTTGCTCCCTTTGCTGAAACAATTTTTCGGCTTCAGTTCGTTTCGTCCATTGCAGGAGCAGATCATCAGCGACGCCCTCAGCGGCCGCGACGTTTGCGCGGTGCTGCCAACCGGAGGAGGTAAATCGCTATGCTTCCAGATGCCTGCGCTGATCCGCCCCGGACTCACCGTCGTTGTCTCGCCCTTGATCGCATTGATGAAAGATCAGGTTGATGGCCTGAAATCGGCGGGGGTTGCCGCGACGTTTCTCAATTCGTCGCTCGAGCCTGGCGAATCCGCACCGCGATTACGCGGGCTGCACAATGGCGAATTTCGGTTGCTGTATGTGGCGCCCGAGCGATTGATGCTGCCGGGTTTTCTCGAGGATCTGAAGCGTTGGAACGTCACCTTGTTCGCGATCGACGAGGCGCACTGCATCAGCGAATGGGGTCACGATTTCCGGCCCGAATATCGCCAGCTGGCATCCCTGCGAAATCATTTTCCCGGCGTGCCCCTCATGGCATTAACGGCCACCGCCACTGACCGTGTGCGCCAGGACATCTGCACGCAGTTGAAACTCAACAACCCGGCTTGTTACGTCGCCAGTTTCAATCGGCCAAATCTGTCGTATCGCGTCGCAGCGAAGAGCGGCGCTTACGATCAAATTCTGCAGTTCATGCGTGAGCGGCGAAAGGAGAGCGGGATTGTTTACTGTCAGGCGCGCAAAACTGCCGAAAGCCTCGCTGCGCGACTGAACGCTGACGGAATCGCTGCGGCTGCATATCACGCGGGAATGGAAAACGCGGATCGGTCGCGCAGCCAGGAATCGTTCCTGCGTGATGAGATCCGGGTCGTCTGCGCCACGATTGCGTTTGGAATGGGCATCAACAAACCGAACGTGCGGTTTGTTATCCACTACGATCTGCCAAAGAACGTCGAAGGTTATTATCAGGAGACCGGCCGCGCGGGGCGCGATGGTCTGCCGGGGGAATGCCTGCTGTTGTTCAGTCCCGGAGATCGCGTGAAGTACAGCCGGTTCATCGATGAGAAACCGGATCCCCGGGAACGTGAGATCGCGCGGCAGCAGCTGGACCAAATCGTGCATTACGCTGAGGCCTCAGGATGCAGGCGGGCTTACCTGTTGAACTATTTCGGCGAGAAATCCGCGAGCGACAATTGTGGCGGATGCGACAATTGCCTGAGCCCGCGCGAAACCTGGGACGCGACCGTTGCCGCGCAAAAGTTCCTTTCATGTGTTTATCGGATTCGCGAAAGGAGCGGATTCGGTGTTGGCATCCAACACGTCGTAGAGGTGTTGTGGGGGGCCGAAACCGAGCGGATTCGGAAATGGAATCATCAGACGCTCTCCACGTACGGCATTGGCCACGAGCATAGCCGCGCTGAATGGGGCTTTGTCGGTCGTGAACTGATACGGCTGGGATTTCTTGAACAGACCGCGGAGCAATTCAGCACGGTGCAGTTGACGTCGCGAGGGCGCGCTGCTTTGAAGGAACGGTCGCCCATCATGCTCACACGGCCCGTTTCCGCGGCGCAGCCCGCACGGTCCCGCGCGGGCGAGATCGACTGCGACGAAGCGCTCTTTGAGCAATTGCGGCAATTGCGAAAGCAGCTGGCTGATGAACGCAGCCTGCCGCCGTACATCATCTTTTCCGATGTCTCGTTGCGGCAAATGGCGCGGTCGTACCCGGCCGACGAAGCGACGTTCTCGCGCATCAGCGGAGTTGGCGAAAAAAAGCTGCGCGAGTTTGGCGCCTTGTTTCTCGGCCGGATTGCTGAATTTCTCCAGACGAATCCACGGCAAATGTTTGCCGAGGACTCTTTCAACACCCTGCCGGCAGCAGCGCGCGGGTCATTGGGCGACACCGTCCGGGAAACGTTGCGCCTGTTCCAGCAGGGAAGATCGATTGAGCAGATCTGCGCAATTCGCGGGTTAAAAGAGAGCACGATATGGGGTCATCTGGAGGAGGCGGCGTTCGGCGGACAGGCCGTGGATCTGCGGCCGTTTTTGAACGAGATCGGCGAAAGGAAAGTCGCGGATGCGTTTGAGCGGTTTGGATTCGGCAACGTGACGGGCGTGTATGAATCGTTGAACGGGCAATTCGGCTATGGCGTGCTTCGCGTCTACCGCGCCTTGCAGCAACAGCCTGGCAAGCGTTCCGGCAATGCCGCGCACCCGGCCGTTTCGTCCGCACAAGTCACACGATAGGATTGTTCTGAGCCAGGATTTCTCCCGGGGGCCTGCGGGTTTTTCACCGGGCTTCGTTTCCGTGCTTATTCGATTTGGTCTCCCGCTGGTTCCATCCTATTCAATGCATGAACACATTTGCGGACGTTGCCGGGACTATATGACCATGAACTTTCGAGGAACTCTTTCGCTGGGAGCTGCGCTGTGCGCCTTCGCAGCTGTCAACACCGCCTCTGCGGCTTTCACTGTCGAACCTATCGCAGGCCTTCCCGGAATGGATTCCAGCGCGGTTGCGTGGGGCGATTTCGACAATGACGGACTGCTCGACTTCCTGCTGACTGGCACCACCAATAATTCGGGATCGGGGGCCACGACACGTCTGTGGCGCAACACTGGCGCGGGGTTCGTTCAAGTGCCAATGGCTGCTGTTCCGGGCGTCGTGTTTGGTTCCACCTGCTGGAATGATTTCGACAACGATGGCCGCCTAGATTTTCTGCTGACTGGCACAACGAACGGAATTCTCACGGGCAACGTATCGCAACTTTGGCGCAATACAGGAAGCGGGTTCGAAAATGTCACGGCGACATCTGTTCCCGGTCTTCCACGCCTCAATCAAACAGCGGCAAGCTGGGCCGACATGGACAACAACGGCACGGCGGACCTGTTCATCTCGGGATTGTCATCGACAGGCCGCGTCGCTCAGATCTGGCGAAACACGGGTGGCGTGTTGACGAACGCCACCTCCGCACTGGCACCTGGGTTGCCGGGCTTCGACATTGGCACCGCAGCGTGGGGCGACTTTGATAATGATGGCCGGATGGATCTCATCATTGCAGGTGACACGGGCAGTGGACGCATCGCGCAGGTTTGGCGAAACACAGGATCGACTTTGACGAATGCCACGGCCGGCATCGCGGCCGGATTGCCGCCGGTTTCCTTCGCATCGTCGGCGTGGGGTGACTACGACAACGACGGGTTGCTCGATTTTGTGATCACGGGTGAAAGTTCCACTGGGCGCGTGACGCAGATCTGGCGCAACGCTGGCAGTACATTCACGAACGCCACGACGAGTCTCGTCGAAGGTATTGCTGCCCTGCGCTATGGCACATCAGCCTGGGCCGATTTCGATAACGACGGCCGCCTGGATCTCCTGCTCACGGGCAATCCTGCGGGAGGAACGTTTTTCGCGCGCATTCTGCGGAATACGGGAAGCGGGTTTGCGGATGCTGAGGAGTTGCTTCCTGCCGCTTACTCGACCTCGGGACCTTCAGCGGCCTGGGGAGATTTCAACAACGACGGAAAGCTGGACGTGCTGATAACGGGGACGTCTGCGGAAGGCGGCATGGCGCAGTTGTTGCGTAACACGGGAGAATTGGCGAACACGCCGCCACCCGCGCCAGCCCAGCTTCTGGCGGTGGGCACCAATGGGACTGTTCACCTTCAATGGGGCTCAGTGATGGATGCTGAATCAGGATCGAATGTGACTTACAACGTGCGCGTCGGAACGACCGCTGGAGGGAGTGAAATCATGGCCTCCATCGCGGACCTTGAGAGTGGGTTCCGCCGCCTGCCGCAGTTCGGCAATGTTCAACTGGGCACGAATACGCAATTGACGCTCCCACCTGGGACATATTTCTGGAGCGTCCAGGCTGTGGACGGCGCGTTGGCCGGGGGAGGCTATGCTGAAGAACTGCCCTTGGTAATACCGACGGAGACCGCGCCGCGTCTGACGATCGTGCGGGCGGGAACCAACGCCACCATTTCCTGGACTCCGTCAACGATTGGCTGGACCCTGCAGGAGACCTCGAGCCTGTCTGTGCCAGCGTGGACCAATTCGCCGTCTGGAACTTTGAACCCGGTGAGCGTCTCTGCCGATCAGCTTCAACGCTTCTATCGTTTGCGGCAGCAATAATGAAATTACGGCTTTGGAGACGCTCGAGCCGGGCGTAATCGTAGCGTCAGGCATTCTGCCTGACGTAGAGGACGGGCATCCTGCCGCCCGGAAAGAACCGCGGAAGGCGAGAGACGGCAGGATTTTTTTACATGAATGGCGGTATTTGAGCTTCGTCCGCCGGGCTGGAAGCCCGGCTTTACGGCAGGCAAAGATGCCCGCCGCTACGGTTCGAACGGAAACCCACCCACAATTTCTTTGACGCTCGTGAGGCCGTTCTGATAGCGTCGCCCGCGTGAACAAGAATCTGAACCTGCTGCTGGTGAGCGCGCTGTTGAATGGCGCGGCGGTCGGGTTCTGATTGTCTCCTGATTTCTCAAACCCACTGCCGATCCGGCAGTGGGTTTTTTGTTTGCCTCACTGCTGACGGCGCCAACAATAAGCGAAAGCACATGCTCAAAAATCCGTCATCGAAATACAGGCCGTTCCCACCCATCGCCTTGTCCGACCGGCAATGGCCGGACCGGACGCTCACGCGCGCGCCACGCTGGTGCAGTGTCGACCTGCGCGACGGCAATCAGGCACTCGCCGTGCCCATGAACGTCAGCCAAAAGCTTGAGCTCTTCCAAACGCTGGTCAGGTGCGGATTCAAGGAGATCGAAGTCGGCTTTCCTTCAGCATCCAACACAGAATTCACCTTTAATCGACGACTCATCGAAGAGCAGCGCGCGCCCGATGACGTGTGGCTCCAGGTTCTTGTCCAGGCCCGGGAAGATCTCATCGAGAAAACGATCCAGTCTCTCGCGGGCGCGAAGAAGGCGATCATTCATCTTTACAATTCGACGTCGCCCGCACAACGCCGCGTGGTTTTTGGAATGTCGAAGGAGCAGATCATCCAGGTGGCGGTGCGCGGGGCAACGATGGTCAAGGAACGTTTGCCGCGCCTCAAGGGCACGGAGGTGATGCTTCAATACTCGCCCGAAAGCTTCAGCGCGACGGAACTGGAATTTTCGAGGGAAATCTCCGAGGCCGTGATGGATGTCTGGCAACCCACGCCGGAGCGGAAGATGATTTTGAACCTTCCTGACACCGTCGAAGTGGCGATGCCCAACGTGTATGCCGACCAGATTGAGTGGATCTGCCGCAACATCCGCAACCGCGACTCCCTGATCATCAGCCTTCACACGCACAATGACCGCTGCACAGGCGTTGCTGCGACGGAGATGGGATTGCTTGCCGGCGCTGACCGCGTCGAAGGCACGTTGTTCGGCAACGGAGAACGGACGGGGAATCTCGACGTCGTCACAGTGGCGTTGAACCTCTACATGCACGGGATCGATCCGCATCTTGATTTCAGCGATCTCAATGCAATCCGCGACGTTTATGAGCGTTGCACGGGGATGAGCGTTCCGGCGCGACAACCTTACGCGGGAGAACTTGTCTTTACGGCGTTCAGTGGTTCGCATCAGGACGCGATCAAGAAGGGATTGGCTGAATGGGAAAGTGGGCGGCGGGAATCCTGGGATGTCCCGTACCTCACGATCGATCCTGCGGATATTGGCCGGGAGTATCGCGAGGTGATCCGCGTGAACAGCCAGTCGGGGAAGGGTGGGGTGGCTTACCTGCTCGAAACGGAATTCGGCATCGATCTTCCCAAGGAAATGCAGCGCGAGTTTGGGCCGATTGCGAACGATGAAGTCGACCGCCTCGGGCGCGAAGTGCAAGGGTCTGAATTGCGGGCGATGTTTTGGCGCGAATACATCGAACGCACGCAGCCATGGCAGTTGAAAACCTTTCGCACCGACAGCAACAATGGAATCGTCCGCTGCCAGGCATCCGTCATCCGCGGTAGCGAGACTGTGGAAATCGGCGGCACGGGAAACGGGCCGCTTGCGGCGCTGGTGAACGGTTTCGCCGGAGTGGGCGAGAAGTTCGAGATTAATCATTACAGCGAGCATTCACTGAGCTCAGGCGAACAGGCTTCGGCCATTGCCTACATACAGGTTCGGCGGGCGGACGGCCGATCCCGCTGGGGCGCAGCCGTTGATACCAATATTGAGCTCGCCTCGGTGAAGGCGGTATTGAGCGCGCTCAACAGGTTTTGACGTTGAATGACTTAGGGCCGGCCCAGAAGTGACGAGCCCGATCGCGGAATCGCTGCGACGTTCACGCCTCGTGCATGAACGCGCCGCCTCCCGCGCAGTTTGGGGTAAACACCTGATTACAGCTGCCGCTCGCACTGGCTTAGCTTTCCATCAAAACTATTATGGCTGAAGGCACCCAAACCAAACGCAAACCGAGTGCGGCATTCATGAAGCCGGTGCAGCCGGACGAGAAGTTGGCCGCAGTGATCGGCAATGACCCTGTCCCTCGCACTGAAATCACCCGGAAGCTTTGGGACTACATACGTGCCAATCGCCTCCAGGATCCCTCGAACAAGACCCGGATCAACGCCGACGACAAGCTGAAGCAGGTGTTTGACGGGCGGGATCAGGTCACCATGTTTGAGATGACCAAGCTGGTTTTCAACCATGTGAAGTGAGCCAGATTTCTGCTGGCAATTCCCGTTCACGGCCGCTATGGTTCAGCCTGTTATGAACCATGGCCGGCACGCTGCGAAAACCGTTCTTCTCGTTGGACTATTACTTTTCGCCCGGCCGGCCTTTGCGGCAGAGGGTGTGGCCGATCCCGGCCCCGCCGTCCCTCACAATCACGCGCATCCGCCCGCAGCTCCCAGCGTGATTCCAGCGCCCGGCGCCTTGTCCGCAGATGCTGTCCTCGCCTGGGATAAGGAGACCCACGAAAATACGGTTCCTCACGGCACGGTTGACACGAAGTTCACTTTTCTGCTGACGAATATTTCTCCCGCCGAGGTCACGATTTCTGGCGTTCATACATCCTGCGGATGCACTGCAGCCCAGTTGCCGCAGATTCCCTGGGTTCTTCCCGCGGGCGGCACAGGGGAGATCAAGGTGACAATGAACGTCGCGAACAAGACCGGGTTGATTTCCAAAACGGTAACCGTGAACACCGACAAGGGCCCGAAGGTGTTGTTCGTGAAGGCGAACGTTTTGCCGCAAACGGCGGATCAAATGGCTGGCGGTGATCGCTCAAATAACCAGAAGATTGCATTGGCGGATCGACAGGCGGTGTTTCGCGGTGATTGCGCGCGCTGTCACTCGGATTCCAAGGGGAAGATGGGCCATGAACTGTACGTGTCGGTTTGCGGCGTGTGCCATGAGGCTGAACATCGAGCCTCCATGGTTCCCAGTCTTCAGGCGTTGCCGAATCCCACCAACGCGGAATATTGGCGCAATTGGGTGACGCATGGGAAAGAGGGGACACTCATGCCCGCATTTTCTGAAAAGGAAAACGGAATCCTGACGGACCAGCAAATCGACTCTCTCGTAAAGTACCTTGGCGAGAAATTTCCCAGCAAGACAGCTTCCCAAACCGGCACGCAACCCGCGGTTCCCAGTCTTCCAAAACTCTAGCTGCTGATGGACAGTGGCGTCAGGCATCTTGCCTGACGTAGAGGGCGTGCATCCGTGCCGCCCGGAAGAGCTTTCAAGCACGAGACATTGAAGTCTTCTTCACACGTTTGGACACGTCTGACGTTTGTATCCACCGGGCTGGAAGCCCGGCTCCACGACAGGCAAGATGCCTGCCGCTACCGGGGGCAGGACTGTGCACAGCCGACGCGAATTTGCTGATTGCTTTCTTCCGGCCGAATCTAGGATTCTCCGCAGTGCTCAACTCACGGGCTTTACGGAATCGAGCAAAATCCAAAATTTCATAAAAACATGCGCGCTGCATTCAAAGACGTTTCCAACATCCCATTCGAAGGGCCGAAATCCAGGAACCCGCTGGCCTTCAAGCATTACAACCCGGACCAGAAGATCGAAGGCAGGACGATGCGCGACCATCTGCGCTTCTCCGTGGTTTACTG
>DASPIL010000025.1 GCA_035629175.1 Verrucomicrobiia bacterium
ACCACATACGACCCTCGAGAGTGCCGGGCGCCGAACAGGTTATCCAATCCAACGGCACGCCGAC
The DNA here is from genome assembly GCA_035629175.1 of Verrucomicrobiia bacterium. Taxonomy (NCBI): domain Bacteria; kingdom Pseudomonadati; phylum Verrucomicrobiota; class Verrucomicrobiia; species Verrucomicrobiia bacterium. The sequence continues at coordinate 65 of DASPIL010000025.1, forward strand.
TCTCATGGGTTAATTCAAAGCCCGCCCATCAGCAGGCTACGCCAGCCCATTCCCAAAACCAGATGAATCAGCCGTTGGTCTTTTTGCGCCTGCACGTTCGGAGCGGTTGACACTGGAAAGCTGAAGGCGTAAGTATGCGGGTGAAAATTGCGCTGAACAACGGCTACAGACGCAAGCTCGTTCATGAGCATCACACCAAAAGAAGCCAATAAAGCTGCGGCGTCCGGTTCCCCTGCCTTTTCTTTGGTGGAATTGCTGGTCGTTATCGCGATCATCGCCGTTCTTTCGAGCATCCTTCTTCCTGCGTTGGCAAAAGCTAAGGCGCGCGCGCAAGGCGTCTACAGTCTCAACAACACAAGGCAACTCGGCGTCGCTTGTTTCCTTTATACAGACGATAACCGCGGCAACCTTCCCTACAACCTGGGGGTCAACATCAGTGGAAAAGGGACCGGAGTGAACCCGCCGATGGAATTAAACTGGGCGAATAATGTCGAAGACTGGGAATTGTCGCCTGACAATACAAACGCAGCGGCGTTGCTGGCGACTGGCCTGGGGCCTTACACGGGTGGATCTGCGGCCATATATCGGTGTCCGACGGATTACGTGGTCAGCAGCATTCAAAAGCAGGCAGGGTGGAATAATCGGGTGCGCAGCTATTCGATGAACGCGATGGTTGGCGACGCCGGGCAATTCACGCAGGCTGGCTACAACGTCAATAATCCTTCCTACCTGCAATTCTTCAACCAGTCGGCCATCCCGCGTCCGTCGGACATTTTTATTTTTACGGAGGAACATCCGGACAGCATCAACGACGGCTATTTTCTGAACAGCGGGGAGCGTCCGGAGTGGCGCGATTTGCCGGCCTCAGATCACGATGGTGCAGGTGTGTTTTCGTTTGCGGACGGTCATTCCGAAATGCATCGGTGGCGTCGTAACAGCACGAAGCCCCCGGTACGTCCGGGTGCTGCCAAACTTCCGATCCTGCTGAAGAACTACGATCTGCAGGATTTCCTCTGGGTGCTTTCCACGATGAGCGTGGAACGCAAGCCCGAGCACTACCACTACTGAACTTCCCGCCCGCCGCAGGAGCGCCGACTTGCAGTCGGCTTACGGCTTTGAATCTGTCTGGGACGGGTGCAAATCCGCAGCGATCCTCCTCTTTTGTGGAATTGGAACAGCTCTCAACTTGCGCGTGATAGGTTCTTTGAGCACTGAAAGCCACCGCTCCGCAGGCGTCTTCACAGAAAACGGCGCAACATCGTCTCGTCGCCCTCCACTGCCAGCAAGTAGGTGCGATCACCGTCCGTCCAGCTCGCAGCAGTGGTGTTGTTGAAGGTCGTGATGATGGGGGTTGTCGATTTCGGCGCGCCCCGAACCGACTCGGTTGCGGTCACGAACATCCACACGTCACTTACGCGCCCCGATGCGGGCGGGTTGCCGGAGCGAAAACAAATCATTGAGACTGGTTCGCCCTGCCAGGTCGTCGCAACACACCCGATGGGTTTTGCGTCTTTCAAACCCTCTGGGAGCACGTAGTCTGCAATCGAGCGCTCCGTCGCGAGAAATGCGCGGATGCGCTCCGAGTCTTCACTATGCAGGTCCATCGCATAACTGCGCAACGCTGTGCCAATCATGCGTTCTCGAAATCCCGTGAAGCCGGTGTTTTCAGCAGGTCCACGAAGGAACATCAAAGCGACACACGTGATGGCGATTGCCGCAGCGGCAGTAAGGACGCGCAGGGCTTTGGAGGTGGGAAAGCGCGGCGGCTGGATTTTGCGCTCGGCGATGATTTGCTGTGCGAGACCTTCTGGAACAGCGACACCGCGCATGCGGTCACGAATGACAGAATACACGGCACAATGCGCGTCGAACCATTCCTTCAACTCGGGACGCTCCTCGCACAATTGCAGTGCTTCATTGAATTCAGCGTCCTCGGCATCCGCGGTGCCGGGGCGATAAAAGCGAAGAATTTCTTTTGCTTCCTGTACGGTCATGACGGCCTGCGTTGGCTGGCTTCGTCCGCCAGCAAAGCCTGAAGTTGAAGGATGCCACGGGACATCCGCGATTTCACCGTGCCCATCGGGATCGCGAGGATGTCTGCGATTTCCTTGTAGGAACAGTCCTCAAGATAAAACAGCGCAACGGGAGCTTGATAGACTTCATCGATTCGCGAGAGCGCCGCAAGGACCTGATCGGTATCGAGCGACAGCGCGTGTTCGGCGGACAACGTGGGCAATTCGGTGGGCACCTGGCTGAGTTCGTGATGCGGAAAACGGGTCGCTCTCCGACGACTTTCGAGGAAGGCTCGATGCAGTGTGGTGAACAGCCAGGTCTTCACTTTCGCGGTGTCGCGCAGTTGGTGCCCCTTGGTTGCCCAGACATAAAACGTCTGTTGCGTCAGGTCACAGGCGTCGGCCTCCGCTCGAGTCAGGCTGAAAGCGAACTGATACAGCGGCTCGTAGAAACGGGCCACCACGCTTTCAAAATCCAGGGCTGGAACCATACAGCGACATCGTTGAATATGAGCAGGCTGCGAAGCAAATGTTCCCGCGAATCCAATTGTGCCGGGGTTTCCGACGCAACGTCCCTGGCCTGAAACTTAGGCGGGAACCGAACAGATTCCCCGCGCCTCTTAGAGGCATGGCACGTTTTCGGTTGAAGTCTGCAAATAAGGCGGGGGAGTTTCCAGGGCTGTTGCCCCTCCAGCGGATATATCCATCGAAACTAATCGTCAGAATCCCGGTATTGTTTCCCGGCGACCACAAATGGCACAAGGCTGTGAAGCAGGCGGCGGCAATCAAGCCTGCTTCTCAGTGTTGATGGACCGCGTCCACTTCAATTTAACCGTTTCGCCAACACGCGCCAGGAACGAGCGCTTCTTTTGTTTGTCGGGTTCGCTGATGAGCTTGACGGGCTGGCTGCAGACGGGGCAGAGCAGGAGAACATTCTTGCCGCCTTTGCGACGCAGCCGATGCACGCAGGCGTTGCACATGACTTCCATGCAGGCGGTGCATTGGAATGCGACCGGGGCGTGCGGGTGCTTGGGGCAGATCATCGCGCCTTCGAGCGAGACCTTCGGGGGGGCTGGGAGCTCGGTATTGGCGAACTTGGGAATGGCGACGTGCGCTTCCGTGCTCTCGACAAACAGTTCCACGTCGCCGAATCGTAGTGCGTGGCCAGGAAGCAAGGTCACTTCGCGAATCCTTTCATCGTTCACGAACGTGCCGTTTGTCGATTCCAAATCGCGCAACACCACTCCCGTGTCACTCAAAACGAGCTCGCAGTGCAGGGTGGAAATCGTGGGATGGACCAGGGGGAAATCCGTCTCCGGGCTTCGGCCAATTAGATTCGAACCCAACCTGAGATCGATGACCTCCCGTCCGAGCCCGGGTGTTTTTACAATAAGCCGTGCCATAAACCTCCGCGCATAATGGCGCTGATTATTTCGGGTTTTTGCGTATTGTCGAGTTTTTTTGGAATCATGGACTGACCCTATTCGACACGGTGCTCGCCCGCCTGAAGAGGATTCGTGGCAAAAACGTATTCTTCGACCGGACGGCCGCCGATCAGGTGTTTCTGGATGATCTCCTCGAGAACCTCCGGATCGCATCGGCGATACCAGGTTCCCTCGGGGTAAACGACGGCTATTGGCCCATCCGTGCAGACGCGCAGGCAGTTGGCCTTGGTTCGGTAAACCAGGGTATGCGGACCGGAAAGTTTCAGTTCCTTCAATCGCCCCTTCAAAAATTCCCAGGAGCGGACCGTCTCCTTGCGTGACGCGCACTTGGCTTTTTCGGGATCGGTGCAGAGGAAGATGTGACGCCGGATTGTGTCGATCCCGAGGGCCTCAACCTGTTCCTGAAGTTCATCGCGGGGCATGAAGCACTGTGCCTCGCCGCAAAGTGTCTTGAGAAGCCAAAAGTTCGTGATCATCGTTCCTTCGGGAATGTCCCGCCTCCATCCCGGCAACCTTCCCCGGCTGTGGGATTAATCCCATCTCATGCAAATCATGAGTCTCGTTACAATGGACATCTTTCACCAAAATAATCCTTGTGAAGATTTTCACGATGGGACAACTTCACCGGCGATCCGGCCAAGAACCCAATAAAACTGGTGTTTTCTGGCACGGTCTTTTTTTACGTGATGCAACTGGTTCGAGTCATTCTATTGTGGCTGTTTGTAGCAGGGGCACCGCTTGCCTTTGGCGCGGAACACGCGGCTGCGGGTGCCGCTCAAGGCGAAGCCCACCATGGACTCACCCCCAACGCGCCGCGCTTCAATGTGGGGCCGTTCTACGTAACGAACTCCATGATCATGACCTGGATCGTGGCGCTCGCGGTCATTGTGTTCGCACAGCTTGCGACTCGTAACATCCAGGCAGTTCCCCAGGGCGCGCAGAACTTCTGGGAATGGCTTGTTGAAGGGCTTTACAATTTCCTCGAAGGCATCATTGGGCATGAGTTGGTGAAGAAAACCTTTTGGTTCTTCGCTACGATTTTCATCTTCATTCTATTTACCAACTGGGCCGGACTGTTCCCGGGCGTGGGATCTATTGGCTGGGGAGTTCCTGATGCCAACGAACATCTCCATCATATTTCCCGGCCGCTGTTTCGTGGAGCCAATGCCGACCTGAACATGACCCTGGCGATGGCCATGGTGTTCTTTGTTTGCTGGGTGGTGTGGGCCTTGCAGGCGAACGGGGCCGGCGGATTCCTTCTGCACCTGTTTGGACCGAAGGGCGATACAGCCGGCCTTTTGAAGGTCCTCATGATTGCGGTTTTCATCCTGGTCGGCCTCCTGGAAGTCGTTTCGATTCTCTTCCGCCCCGTGTCCCTGAGCTTCCGTCTCTACGGAAACATCTTTGCCGGTGAGAACATGCTTGAATCGATGGCTCTGATGGGCGGGGCCGCCTTCGGATGGCTGCTGGCGCTACCGTTCTACGCAATGGAACTGCTCGTGGGCGTGGTTCAGGCGTTGGTGTTCATGTTGCTGACCGCGGTGTTCACGCTGCTCATCTGCACGCACGAAGAAGGACATCACCCGGCGGGCGAGCATTGAATTTCAAAACTTTCTCCAGCTTGACCGTGTTCAATCGCGGGAGCTGGCGATACAACGAAAGGTAACAAACATATGACGGGTAACATTCACATCGGTCTCGCCTGTTTGGGCGCGGCCCTGGGTGTCGGTCTCATCGGTATGAAGGCTTCGGAAGCGGTGGGACGCAATCCCGGCGCAGCCACGAAGATTCTCGTGCAGGCGATTCTGAGCACCGCATTTGCGGAAGGAATCGTGTTTTTCGCGATCTTCCTCGCACGATAAGACATCAGGCGCGGAGCTTCGGCTCCGCGCCACCCGTCACGTTCACTATGAGTTCTGGAATCATTTTTGCCGCGGCAGGTCTGGGCGACATTGCGCGCGAAACGGGCGAGCAGTTCGGCTTCAACACGCAGTTGTTCATCTCACAGGTGATCAGTTTCTGCATTGTTGCATTCCTCCTGCATCGATTCGCGTATAAGCCCATTCTTCGCGTGCTCGAGGAACGGCGCCAGCGCATCGCCCAATCCTTGACCGATGCCGACCGCATCAAACAGGAGCTGGCGAGCGCGCAGGTGAAGGCGCAGGAAATTCTCAGCCAGGCCAACGTGCAGGCGAACAAGGCGATTGAGGACGCGCGCGCCGCGGCGGCAAAGGTCCAGGAACAGGAAACGCAGAAAGCCATCGCCGCCGCTGAACAGATTATTTCCAAGGCCCGCGAAGCTGCCGCAGCCGATCACGCGCGCATGCTTGCCGAATTGAAGCGCGAAGTCGGACGGCTCGTTGTCCAGACCACGGCGACTGTTACTGGGAAGGTGCTGACCGCGGACGACCAGAAACGGCTCACCGACGAAACCGCGCAGCAGTTGTCGCGGTAATCTCAAGGTCTGAAGTCTTGAACCTGGAACTCAGCGAAGCGGCATGAAGATCTCCAAACAGTCCCGGCGCGATGCCAAGCAACTGTTCCGCAGTTGCGTTGCGAATGGCGTGCTCGATGAAAATCGCGCGAAGCAGATTGTCGCCCAGCTGATTGCGCAGAAGCCCCGCGGCTACGTTGCCATCCTATCGCACTTTCAACGGCTGCTGAAACTGGATATTGAACGGCGGACAGCCCTTGTCGAAAGCGCGGCGCCCGTTTCCGCTGAGCAGCAGGCAGCCGTCACGGGCCAGCTCACGAAGCTTTACGGCGGCGGGCTCAACATTTCATTTGCGCAGAATCCCAGCCTGATCGGCGGGCTGCGGATCAAGGTCGGCAGCGATGTCTACGACGGCAGCGTGAAGGCGCGTTTGGCCGAGCTTGAAGCGAGTTTGTAATTTACGAAGAACGGAAACGAAATTTGATATGAGCAATCTTCTCCAGGAAATCGAAGCGCAGATCGCGGGCGTGAAGACGTCGGTCGCGAAGCAAAACGTCGGAGTCGTCCGCGAAATCTCGGACGGTGTCGCGAAGATCGAAGGCCTCACCGACGCCATGCTCAACGAAATGCTCGACTTCGGAAACGGAGTCGTCGGCATCGCGCTGAACCTTGAAGAAACTGAAGTGGGCGCCATCATCCTTGGCGATTACCTCTCGGTCCATGAAGGCTCGGAAGTCAAAACCACGGGCAAGCTGCTCTCGGTTCCCGTGGGCAAGGGTCTGCTCGGCCGCGTCGTCGATACGCTCGGACGCCCCATCGATGGCAAGGGGCCGATCAAGGAGTCTGCGTTCTATCCCGTGGAGAAAATCGCGCCGGGCATCGTGAAGCGCAAATCCGTCAGCCAGCCTGTGCAGACCGGCATCATGGCCATTGACGCGATGATCCCGATTGGCCGCGGGCAGCGCGAGTTGATCATTGGCGATCGCTCCACGGGCAAGACCACAATTGGCGTGGACGCGATGATCAATCAGTCACGCATCAACAAGGTGGGCCGCGCTTCCGGCGAAAAGGATTTTCGGCCGATGTACAACATCTACGTCGCGATCGGCCAGAAGCAGTCGAACATTGCGCGCGTCATTGCTGAGCTGGAAAAAGCTGGCGCGATGGAAGACACCATCGTCGTTGCTGCAGCCGCGTCCGATTCCGCTTCGAACCAATACCTCGCACCGTTCGCTGGCGCAGCGATGGGTGAATGGTTCATGGACAATGGCATGGACGCGCTGATCATTTTCGACGATCTCTCCAAGCAGGCGGTTGCCTATCGCCAGGTGTCGCTCGTGTTGAAGCGTCCTTCAGGCCGCGAGGCATATCCTGGTGACGTGTTCTACCTGCACAGCCGTTTGCTGGAGCGTTCGGCGCGTGTTTCTGAAAAGTATGGCAACGGCTCGCTGACCGCGCTGCCGATCATTGAAACCCAGGCAGGCGACGTTTCGGCGTACATTCCCACGAACGTGATTTCGATCACGGACGGCCAGATCTACCTGGAAACCGATTTGTTCTATCAAGGCGTTCGCCCCGCGGTGTCTGTCGGTCTGTCCGTCAGCCGCGTCGGTTCGGCCGCGCAGATCAAGGCGATGAAGCAGGTAGCCGGACGCATCAAGGGGGATTTGGCGCAGTATCGCGAGCTCGCGGCGTTTGCGCAGTTCGGGTCGGATCTGGATGCCAAGACGCAAGGGATCCTCGAGCGCGGCAAGCGCGTCGTTGAGATCTTCAAGCAACCGCAGTTCAACCCCATCCCCGTTGAAATTCAGGCTGCAGTGCTTTGGGCCGTGCAGAATAATTTCTTCGATGATGTCGCCGTGGAGAAGGTGAAGGATTTCCAAACCAAGTTGACGGACTTTTTGAATACGCGGAAGGCTGAGATCCTGACCAGGATCCGGACGGAGAAGGCGATCAGCGACGCACTTGCCGGCGAACTGAAATCCGCGGTCACTGAATTCAAACAGACCTATCGGTAAGAATATGGCCAGAAAGTCCAACATCGCTGCAATCACCCGCATTGAGGAGAGGATCTTCCTCGTTCGCGGGCAACGCGTGATGTTTGATTTCGACCTGGCTGGCGAACTTGCCATAAAGCCCGGCGAACTTGAGGCGCGGGTAACCGGCCACGATGAGGCTATTCAGGAACTGTTTGAGGCAATCCGGCATTTGGTTTCGTCACCCGCTGAGAAGAAGGCGGAAATAGGTTTTCACATCAGAGAAACCGCGCCTGTTTACAAGGTGGGACCTCGCAAAAGATTCTAGCCATGCCCAGCACACGCGACATTCGCCGGCGTATCAAGTCGGTCAAGAACACGGCCCAGATCACGAAGGCCATGCAGATGGTGGCGTCGTCCAAGATGCGCAAAGCTCAGCTGGCGGCGATCGCCGGACGTCCCTACGCGGGACTGATGAACAACATGCTGGCGCACGTGGCGGGGCATTCAGGCGATTTCAATCATCCGCTCATGGAGAAGCGCGGCGGCGGGAAGCGCGCGGTGATTCTGGTCAGCACGGACAAGGGTTTGTGCGGCGCGTTGAATTCCAACCTTACGCGTGAGGCGGCCAGGTTCGACAAGAACACGACGGTGTTCGTCTGTGCAGGACGCAAAGGGGCGCAATTTGTCGCCCGCACGAAACGCCAGCTGGTGGCCGAGTTCACTTACAAGGACTCACCGCTCTTCGCAGAAGCGCGCTCGATTTCAAAGTTCGTTCAGGAGATGTTTCTCAAGGGCGAAGTGGATCATGTGGATGTGCTCTACACGAATTTCATCAGCACGCTGAACCAGAAGCCGGACGTCCTCCCGCTGCTGCCGATTGGCGAAATCCGCGGAGTGCAGGCGGGCGTTGATGGGCAGGAGAGTTCTGTGGCGCTCGAGAAATCCTCCGAGCTGGAATTCCTGTTTGAACCCGGCCCCGAAGGCGTGCTGGGATCGCTGCTGCCGCATTACCTGAACTTTCAGGTTTACCAGATCCTGCTGGAAGCCAAGGCGTCCGAGCACAGCTCACGCATGGTTGCGATGAAGAACGCAACCGACAACGCCAAGCAGCTGATCAAGGATCTGACGCTCGAGTATAACAAGCTGCGTCAGGCGAACATCACGAAGGAGTTGCTGGAAATCACGACCGCGCAGATGGCGCTGGGTTGAAGAGGGTTGGAGATCTTAGATTTAATTTTGAATTAACTTAGCATGAACAAAGGCAAAATCGTCCAAATCATCGGCCCCGTCGTGGACATCGAGTTCGCGGACAAGCTCCCGGCGATCTACACCGCGCTTACGGTCGAATACGACCTGCCCGGACAGGGTCGCACCAAGCTGACATTCGAGGTGCAGCAGCATCTCGGTGACAACTGGGTGCGTGCGGTCGCGATGAGCACCACGGAAGGACTGAAGCGCGGGATGGAAATCATCGACACAGGCGCGCCGATCTCCATGCCTGTCGGTGAAGCCGTCATGGGCCGCGTGTTTGACGTCACTGGAAACCCGGTGGATGAGCAGGGACCCGTGAAGGCGGACAAATACCTGCCGATCCATCGCGCGGCACCCACTCTCGTCGACCAGTCCACGAGCCCGCAGATTCTCACGACTGGCATCAAGGTCATTGACCTGATCTGTCCGTTCCTCAAGGGCGGCAAGGTCGGCGCATTCGGTGGCGCGGGCGTCGGCAAGACGGTCGTCATCATGGAATTGATCAACAACATCGCGAAGCTGCACGGCGGCATCTCGATGTTCGCGGGCGTGGGTGAACGCACCCGCGAAGGCAACGATTTGTACAACGAAATGATCGAGGCCGGCGTTATCAAGACCAAGAAGGACGCGAGCGGTCATCCGATCAAGGGTGAGAACGGCATGCCGATCATCGAGGAAGGTTCCAAGATCGGCCTCGTTTATGGCCAGATGAATGAACCCCCGGGCGCGCGTTTGCGGGTCGCGCTTTCCGCGCTGGCCGTGACGGAATATTTCCGCGACGAAAAAAACCAGGACGTCTTGTTGTTCGTGGATAACGTTTTCCGTTTCTCGCAGGCAGGTTCTGAAGTCTCCGCGCTGCTCGGCCGCACGCCGTCTGCGGTGGGTTACCAGCCGACGCTTGCCGCTGAAATGGGCGATTTGCAGGAACGCATCACGTCGACAAAGAAGGGTTCGATCACTTCGTTCCAGGCAGTTTACGTGCCTGCGGACGATCTGACGGATCCCGCGCCTGCCACCACGTTTGCGCATTTGGACGCGACGATTGTGTTGGAACGCTCCATCGCTGAGCTGGGCATTTATCCCGCCGTAGATCCGCTGTCGTCCAACTCCCGCGCGCTCTCAGCTGATATCGTCGGCCAGGAACATTACGATGTCGCACGCGGCGTTCAGAAGGTGCTTCAACGCTACAAGGACTTGCAGGACATCATTGCGATTCTCGGCATGGACGAACTGTCCCCCGAGGACAAGCTCACCGTGTTCCGCGCCCGCAAGATTCAGCGCTTCCTCAGCCAGCCGTTCTCAGTTGCGCAGGTGTTCACCGGCCGCGAAGGCAAGCAGGTTCCTGTTGCCGAAACCGTCCGTGGTTTCAAGGAAATCCTGGAAGGCAAACACGATGATGTGCCCGAGGTGAACTTCTACATGAAGGGCGGGATCGACGAGATCAAGGAAGCTTGATCGTTCGACGACTTGGGGATTCCGCTTGGGGTGGAATCCCGAAAGCGATACTGGAAAGTTATGGCAACTCTGAAGCTTGAAATCGTCACGCCCGACGCGAAGGTCTACTCCGACGACGTCGAGATGGTCACGCTGCCGGGTGTGGAAGGTGAGATGGGAATTTATCCCAATCACGTTCCCCTGATGACGCAAATCTCTCCCGGCGAAATCGTTGCACGCAAGGGCGGGCAGGATTTCTTCCTCGCCATTGGAGAAGGCTTCGCCGAGATCACGGGCGAGCGGGTGGCTATTCTCGCTGACATGGCAATCCGCGCGGAGAACATTGACGAAACCAAAGCTGAGGAAGCGCGCCGGCGCGCGGAGTCACGCCTCGCGGAGAAGATCGATGACGAGGAATCAGCTCTCGTCCAGGCTGCGCTGGCGCAATCCTTGGCGCAGCTCAAGGTGAAACGCCGCCAGGGCGGACGCTGACAGCAGGCTAACGCCGAAACCGGAGCGCCGACTTGCAGTCGAATTAGCGTCCGGTTTTGCCTGAGGCGGCCAAGTTCGCTGATGCTCCTTTGGTGGTATTGGATTTCCTTCAATCCTGACGCGACCGGTTCTTCGATCATCGCAGGCAATTGAAAATCAGCGCTCCGCTTTGGCGACCTGCGCTACAGGGCAGGTCGCCAGGAGTGCTTTTCGTTTCGTACCGAAACGTGTAAAGGAGTGCGTTGTTTATGGCTTTGCTTACCGTTACCAATCTCGGCAAGTGCCGCTTTCCTTCACCGATCCGCCAAACGCTCCATGGGGAATCTTTCGTTCCCGAAGCAGTGGAATGGTCGCGACCGGCACCTCCACGTGCGCTCAAGTACCTTGAAGTGGCAGGCGCGCGGCGCCGCATCTTTTTCAAGCCGTCTGAAACGCGGGCCGGAATCGTCACGTGCGGCGGGCTTTGTCCCGGACTGAACAATGTCATTCGTTCACTCTTTCTTGAACTCCATTTCGGATACGGCGTGAAGGAGGTGCTGGGGTTCCGTGATGGTTACCGCGGACTCGATCCCGACCGCGGCGCCCCGCCCATCACGATCACGCCCGACCTCGTCGACGACATCCACGGCGAAGGCGGCACGATCCTCGGCACATCGCGCGGGCCCGTGGATACGGGTGCCGCAGTCGATAACTTGATACGCCTCGGCATCAACATGCTGTTCACGATTGGCGGTGATGGAACCCAGCGAGGCGGCCGGGATTTGTTTGTGGAAGCACGGCGCAGGAAACATCCCCTGGCAGTGGTGGGCATTCCCAAGACGATCGACAATGATGTTCCGTTTGTATCGCGCACGTTTGGATTCACCACTGCCGTTGGTGCGGCGCGCGATGTGATTGATTGCGCGCATACGGAGTGTCACAGCTGCTTCAACGGAGTCAGTCTTGTGAAGCTCATGGGCCGGCATGCGGGCTTCATTGCCGCCGCTGCGTCAGTCGCCAGCCAGGATGTTAATTTCTGCCTGATTCCTGAATTGCCATTCACGCTGGATGGCGACCGCGGGCTGTTATTGGCCTTGAAGCGGCGCCTCGAGCAACGCCGGCATGCAGTCATTGTTGTCGCGGAAGGCGCAGGCCAGGAGTTGATGGGAACCGCGTTGGGGACATGTGATGCATCGGGTAACGCCGTTCTTCAGGACGTCGGTCCGTTCCTGAAGCAGCGCATTGCTGATTATTTCAAGGCGCAGAAGATGGAAATCACGTTGCGCTATTTTGATCCGAGCTACGTCGTTCGAAGCGTCGCAGCCAACTCAGAAGACGCTGTCCTTTGTGATTCTTTCGCACGCCACGCGGCGCATGCGGCGATGGCCGGCAAGACCGGGGTGATCATTGGTGTGGTGCACGGGCATTTCGTTCATGTTCCGATCGAACTATTGAAAGGAAGGACAAGGAACGTGGATTTGAAGGGCGAACTTTGGCGGGGTGTGCTTGCGACGACGGGTCAGCCTGTAACGTGGTCGTGATCGCATGGCTTAGCGCAGATCTGGAAATTGCGCCATGGGCCGCAATCTTAGTTCGTGACGTGCGCGGCTTTTTGTCATACACAAGGGCCAATGCACCGGGAGCGCGTCGAACAACTCGATTTTCCGATTTCGGTTGCGGTGTGTGCGTGGTGTGAGCCGTGCCCGCCCGCGGGCGAAATCGGCGCGATCTCGCACGGCATCTGCCTGCGCCACCTGCGCTTTCTCAAAGCGAGCTCGCAGGGGCACATCGCCCCGCGTCGACGCCGCCTCTCCGCTGCGCAAAAGCGGCAGGGTGAAGTACAACTCCCGTTCTAGCCTTTCCGTTTCGAGTCATCGCAATCAGCCGCCGCCTCACGTTTCGCGCGTTGCCGCCGTGCCCGGTACGCGAGCCAGATGCTGGCGCAAATCGGTATGACGCACAGCCAGACGATCCATTTGGAGTGTTCAGCCAGGCCCTGGGCGAATCCAACGAACGGGTGCGTTTCAAAAAAGGCCTTTGCAACCGCGTCATTCGCATGCAACGCCTGCGCTACGCCGCCCATTGCGAGGTGGTGTGCGACGGCAATTCCGCCAACCGCCCCATGCCATGCAATTGCGACGCCGCCAAGCGCGATGAAGCCCATTGCGGCGCCGCCGATTGCCGCTCCGCCCAGTGCAACGCCGCCGAAGGCGAGGCCTCCGATAGCCAGGCCGCCGACGCTGAGGATCCCCACACTCCCGCCACCCATGCTGATCGCTCCAAATGAACATCCGCCCGCAGCGAACAAAATCCCCACAGCGACATCCCCGAAAGCGATCCATCCGAACGCGGGGCCAAACCGCTTGTTCGCCTGACGCCCAGTTTTGATGTGAATCAATGGAACGCCCAGCAACGTCCATCGGCTGCGATACTCAAAGTGTTCGGGAAGGAATTGCGCTCCCTCGTCCAAATGAGCCGCCTCGTTGGCGGCTTCGAGCCGCAGTTGGTGCAGGCGCTGGTTGGACTTCAGAATCACAATGAGCAGCACGGCGCAATACGCCAGGCTGAAAACCAGGATTGCGACGGCAGCCTCGAGCGGCTTTTCCGATGCGATGCTGACGACCCAGCGGATCAAGGCAAACTGACAAGCAAGGAACACTGTCACCAATCCACCGATCGCCCACGAGCAGCGCACAATGAACCGGCGTTCCTTTTCCGAGAGGGCATTGGCGAGGCTTGCCTTGACGCCGAACCACGCACCCAAAAGGCCGAGCACAGTTCCAAAAATGGCGCCCGAAACGCCTGCCGCGAGAACTGTCTTCGCCGCGGTTCCGTGTGCCGTGGCGGCCCCGAGGGTTGCCGCGCTTGCTGAGCCCGTAAAAGCTGGAAGTGCTGCCAGGACGCCGAATGTGAAGGCGCGCCCAGGCGCGGAACGTTTCAGTGCGCCTTCAACGAATCCCGTGACTTCATCGGCAAGCAGCTTTCTCCCGCGCGACAGCCGCTGTTTCACCGCATCCTCGCTGAGGTCCAGCGCGGTGGCGACCTTCTGGATGGACTGTTGTTCGCGATAGAAAAGCACAAGGGTTTCCCGATAGATGTCGGGAACACGTTCCAGGGAGCGCCACATGATGTTCTCTTCCTCGCGGCTGATCGTGGAATCGTGGGGCATGGGATCCGACGTCGTAGTTTCCCCGATCAGGTCAAGTGACTGAGCGTCGTGGCTGGGCTCGCGTCCGTGGCGGCGCAGCCAGTTGTTGATGGTGTTGCGGGCCAGGCCGCAGAGCCAGGCGCGCAGCTTCAAAGGTTCGCGCAGGTTGCGAAGCTCCTTCCATGCCGTGATGAACACCTCCTGCGCAAGATCCTCGCTGTCGCTCAATCGTCCTGTCGCGCTGTAGGCGAGCGAACAAACGAGCGACTGATAGCGGCCGACGATCTCGCCGAAGGCATCGCGATTGCCTGAGAGGCTCGCCGCCACGAGGTTTGCGTCGCTATCCGTCGAAACGGTCGTCATTGGTGTGGTAATCATATCAGCGCATACGTGGTGAAATCACCGCGAAAGGTGACTGGGTTTCCCTTAGTTCGTAGCGCCGGTTGCGAACCTGTCCTGCCCTCCGCAGTAGGCTGGTACGGAGGACAGGCGATACAGCAGACCCGGTGGTCTGCGCTATCGGTGCGCGGCCACGCGCCGCAACGCGCGTTTGACCGCCGGATCGGCCATGATCTCGCTGAGCAGGCGCATTGTTTTGCGGCGCCAGTTCGGCCGCTCCTTGTAGGTGCCTGGCATGTTCTGCGGCTGCTCCTCAAGCACGAGATCCTCCAGGTTGATCAACACAATCTCGGCAGGGCTGCGCGCAAGCCACTCCAGCACGGCAGGCAGCACCTCCTGAAGATCAGCTTTGCCCTTCACGAGGCGCTGCTTCCTCAAAAATGCCACCAAAGCCTCGTTCAGGAATGCACGGTCCGAGCGTTTTGCCCGCACTTGATTCCTGGCGACAAGCCCGAGTTTCGTGTGATCGACGATTTCCAGGCCCTTCCAATGAGCCGCGAATGTCGGGATGTCGTGCGTGTTGAGGCTGGCGACGGTCCGCTGCGCCGGAAGGTCGAGTGCGGACTTCGGGTCGGGCCGTTGCTGATATTGGGCCACGAACATGCCACGAAGATCGTGCCGCGCCATTGCGTCGTTCACTTCAGGTGGAACCGTGCCGAGGTTTTCGCCAATGAGGGTCGTTTTATACCGGTGTGATTCGACGCTGAGAATCGCATGCAATTCCTCAGCCGCGTAGCGGACGTAAATGCCATCGGTCGGTTTGAAGCCGTGGGGAATCCAATACAACCTGTGCAGGCCCATGACGTGGTCGATCCGAAGCAACCCGGTGTGCCGCATTTGGAATCGCAAATAATCGATGACGTAGCGGTATCGTTGCTGGCGGATGCGCTGCGGATGCAGGGGCGCGAATCCCCAATCCTGTCCGAGCGTAAAGAACGAATCAGGCGGCGCGCCCGCACTGGCCCCGAACGCAAAGGCACTGCGCTGCCGCCATACATCATACCCGTCAGGATGCACTCCGAGCGGAAGGTCGAGGTAGAACTGAACGTTGATTTCGCGGCAGTGGGAAATGAGGTCATCCACCTGTTCCTGCATCTGCCATTGGATATACAGATGAAAATTGCGCGTCCGCTCATCAAAATCCTCGGCGCGCAATTCACCGTCGCGCAGGCGCCGCGGCCAGACATGCCACGATTCCCTGCGCTGATCGCACACAGCGCGAAAGGCCGCGTAATCGCGGACTTCTGGCCGTTCTTTCAGGAAGCGTTCGAAGCGATCCTTGCGGTTCTGTTTCGAAAAGAATTCGTCTGCCAGAATTTCCAAAACCTCCCGGCGCGCGCGCCATTCGGCTTCGTAATCCACCAGCCGTTCAGAACGAAAGCGTTTCAGCCGCCGCTGCATCGAGGTTTCGCCCGCATGCTTGCGCGCGGTTGCTGACTGTTCGAATTCCGGGATGCGCGTGATGTCGAGGTAGAACTCGTTCCAGAACAGACGGCTCGCGGGGGAGTACGGGCTTGGGTCGCATTGAGGATGATCCAGGAACGCAGCGGTCAGGGGCAGGGTTCCAGCGACTCGACCACCAAGCGACGCCGTCCAGTCGCAGAGCTGGCGCCAGTCGGACAAATTGCCGCTGCCCCAATTTTGCTCCGTCCTCGCCGCATACATCGGCAGGAAGAGTCCCCAATCACGGCGATTACGTTCAGAGTAACTACGCGTCGGGGCGGAGATGATCCACGACGTCCAGCGTCGCCCTCCGGCTTCGAGTTCCAGTTCGTGATAGCCGCAGGGAAGGGGCGGCAACGTTAGTTCAACCGCGTCCAAGGTGCGATCGCCCGATTCGACTCGAGCCACAACGCAGCTGGCATTTCGATTCAGACGGACTGGTTTGCTGCCGTCCTCCAAGTGAACGCTGGCCTGAAAACGCCCGCTGTGCGACCCGGGAAGGCAGGCGCGCACGACGCTGGGTCTTCGATTCCATTGCACGGCGGCAGGCCCGAGCGGCTCGTTCCAGATGTGGTTATCGTGCTCCTTGATGGCGCTTCGAATCTGCCTGGTATTTCCCGCCTCGACGCCAAGCACCCGCAGCAGCGCGACGAGCGCTTCGGGTTGCGCTGTAACGCGTTCGCCCGTCATCGTCTCGTACGACGTTTGCACGCCATGCGCCTGCGCGAGTTGCTGGAGCAACGGCCAATCGCTCATTGTGTTTTCGAGCGCTCCATCAGTTGCAGGATGCTCTGCAGCGAAACAGGGAGCCAGTTGGGACGGTTGCTGAGATCCTGGCCCATTTCAGTGAGGGCGCGATCGAGCACGAAGGCATCGAGCAAAACAGAAATGCCGGTTTTTGATTTCGGCACGAGGAGCGATCCGCGCACCGTTTGCAGGTAGGCGCCGAGGAAGCAGGCGCTGATTGAGCGGGACCAGTATTGGGCCCACGGCGCCACGACACGCACTTGTTCCCCCTGCAAGGTTCCGAACTCGCTTTGCCGGAACAACACCGCCTGCGCGGCGCAGTCGAGCGATCGAATCATTGCGGCAACGTCCCTCAATGCGGGGCGCTTGATGCGGCGTTCGCTGAGTGAACGCCCGGGCTCGCCTTCGAAGTCGATGACTACGAAATCGCGCCCCGTGTGCAGAACATGGCCGAGGTGGAAATTTCCGTGGCATCGAATGCGGACGGTTTCCAGGTTTGACTGGTGCACGACGCGAAAGCGGGCGAGCATCGTATCCCGCATCGCGAGCACCTGTTCGGCGAGCGGACGCACGCTGGGCGCGAGGTTGGGCACTTCGCGGGCAAGGATTTGGAAATGATGCGTGAGGTGATTCCGGAACGATTGGTAGAGCGACCGCTGGTAGAACGGTGTGAACGGTTCGGGGGCGAAATCTTTGCTGTCGGAATCCGACGCCAGCGTGAGGTGGAGTTCGCCAGTGCGTTGTCCCAGCAGGCGCGCGTTCTCGTAATAGGCGCCGAGGACTTCCAAAGACCCGGGCGGCACATCGCGCTCCGCCAGTTCAATTAACGAGAGCTCTGCCGACCCGTCATTTCGCCGTTCCAGAGGAATGGTGCGCACCCTGTCGAAGAAGCGATGCAAGGCATCCTGCGTGAAATCCCAGCCGTTCTGCGCGCCCGGAATGAACGCCGTCAACAAACCAAAGCAGGTCGTTTCGCCGTGCTCGCGCTGAAATTCCAGTCCGCCCGCAAATGTTGGAACATGCGGGAAGTGCTTGGAGTCAAGGAACTGCGCCGATTCCAATCCAGGATTCACACCCGCTTCAACGCGGCGAAAGAGCTTCAGGAAATAGCGATCCCCGTAAATGACCACTGTGTTGCGCTGCTCGGTGCGGATCGCGGCCGGCTCCAGCCTGACGCCACTGCCCGCGGATTTCAGGGCCGCCCCCGCGATGGAAGTGATTCGTCCGCGCGCGTCGCGTATCGAGCCGCCATCGCTCATCAACTGGAACAGGACCTGCGCGAAACGGCGGTTGGCGCCCGCGTCATAAAGGACGCCTTGCGTAGCCGATGACTCGAAGGCGACTTGCGCGATGACAAACTGCGGTTGCTCGCGGCTGATTCGTTCCGCCTCCGCGCCGCTCGCAAATGCGAGGGGCAGCATGTATTCCTCGGGATCGAACTGAGCAAACTCCACGAGCAGGAGCGCGGCGATTGCGGATTCGCCTTCCAGCGGCACTTCGATGGTGTCGCGCACGCGGACGGCCTTGATCTCGCCGCGGCCCACGAACCAGCGCTGGCGCTGCACGTAGGAAGGGAGGCAGGCTTCGAAGCTGTCGCGTTCGCGGCCCGCAAGGAGTTCCTGCCAGCGCTCATCAACAGTCAACAACTGGCACTGGGCCGGTGCGGCCGACGCGGCAACCCTGTTGGAGGCTGGCTCCAGCGAGAACCAAAAAACCGAATGCGGACTCAGAGTCAGCGGATACAATCCTTCGCCGATCGCGGGAAACTTCGTGCGGCCGAACAGCTCGATCAGCGTGTGATCTCGAAAGCGTGAGAGGTCAAGGGAGACGGGCTGCGGAAAGCGCGAGAGATTCGCCACGACCAGGATGTTTTCGCCATCACAACGACGAAGGAACGCCAGCACCTTGCGATTTTCCGGCTGCAGGAATTCCAGGGTTCCCGTTCCAAACACCTTCCAACGCTTGCGCAATGCGAGCACGCGCTTCGTCCACCACAGCAGCGAATGCAGGTTTTGCTGCTCGATGTCCACGTTCACCGCTTCGTAGTGATACTCGGGGTCGAGGATGATGGGCAGATACAGCGCCTGCGGACTTACCCGCGAGAAACCTGCGTTCTTGTCGGCGCTCCATTGCATCGGCGTGCGCACACCATTGCGATCGCCAAGGAAGATGTTGTCGCCCATTCCCACTTCATCCCCGTAATAAATCACGGGCGTGCCGGGAAGCGAGAGCAGCAGGAGGTTCAGCAGTTCGATGCGTTTTCGATCGTTGTTCAACAACGGCGCGAGGCGGCGCCGAATTCCCAGATTGATCCTCGCCTTTGAATGGCTTGCGTAGACGCGGTACATGTAATCGCGCTCCTCGTCGGTCACCATTTCCAGCGTGAGTTCATCGTGGTTGCGCAGAAAGAGCGCCCACTGGCAGTTCTCCGGGATTGCGGGAGTCTGGTCGAGAATGTCTGTGATGGGAACGCGATCTTCCATCCGAACGGCCATGAACAGGCGCGGCATCACGGGAAAGTGAAAGGCCATGTGGCACTCGTCGCCCTGGCCGCCTCCAAAATAATTCACCGCGTCCTCCGGCCATTGGTTGGCTTCCGCCAGAAGCATGCGATTTGGATAGCGCGCGTCCACCTGGCGGCGAAGCTCCTTCAGGTAATCATGAGTCTCCACCAGGTTTTCGCACG
Organism: Verrucomicrobiia bacterium; assembly: GCA_035629175.1. Classification (NCBI taxonomy): domain Bacteria; kingdom Pseudomonadati; phylum Verrucomicrobiota; class Verrucomicrobiia; species Verrucomicrobiia bacterium. The sequence goes on from DASPIL010000025.1 coordinate 19,514, forward strand.
ACGTTCCCTCGCGTTCAAACAGGTAGGGGACTGCGTCCAGCCGAAAACCGTCGACGCCCAGGTCCAGCCAGAATTCCAGGACCTTCAGCACCTCGCGATGCACGTCGGGGTTGTCGAAGTTGAGGTCGGGTTGATGCGAATAAAAACGATGCCAGTAGTAGGAGTGCGCGACGGGATCCCACGTCCAGTTCGAGGGCTCGAAATCCTTGAAGATGATTCGCGCCTCCTTGTATTTCTCGGGCGTGTCACTCCAGACATAGTAATTGCGCTCGGGGCTGCCTGGCTTTGCTCGGCGCGATTTCTGAAACCAGGCGTGCTGGTCGGAGGTGTGGTTGAGCACCAATTCGGTGATCACCTTCAACCCGCGCGCATGCGCCTCCTGCATGAATTCCTTGAAGTCATCCAGCGTGCCGTAGATCGGGTTGATCGAATAGTAATCGGCAATGTCATAGCCGTCGTCCTTGAGCGGCGACGGATAAAATGGGAGCAGCCAGATCGCGGTGACGCCGAGGTCGGCAATGTAGTCGAGCTTCTGTGTCAGCCCGCGGAAGTCGCCAATCCCATCGGCATTGCTGTCGAAGAACGCGCGAACGGGAACTTCGTAGATGATGGCGCTTTTATACCAGAGTGGATCCTGGTCCGGGGTAAAGTCAGGGTTTTGGGGCTCGGCCATGCGTTACAGTTCTCCGAAATGTCACCGTCGTGCAATGCAGTTTCTATCAAGTTTCCGAGGGAGGTCTCTGGGGGCAAAGCCCCAGTGAGAGGTGCGGAGTAAACGGCGCGCCGCCTCCGAGTCGGTGTCGGAGGTTCTTAACCGCATGGCGTTCGTCACGTCCATCCGGCTTTGAAGCCGGCGAAACAGCCCGTCCTCCGCAGCGGCCTACTGCGGAGGGCAGCATAGGTTTGGTAACCTGCGCGACGATTGGACTTCATCCTTCGCCTGGTTTACAAACTGTCGGCGCAGCCCCGGTCGGAACTGGCCGGGGCTCAAATTTTTGATGCATTGGATCCTGGCCAGCCTTTTGTCTGCAGTGTTTCTCGGCATCTACGAGCTGAGCACGAAGCATGCGGTGCGCGCCAACGCAGTCCTGCCGGTACTGTTCTTCAGCACGTTCACAGGCGCGATCGTTTGGATCGGCTTGCTCGCTGCGGACGCGATTTCGCCCGGCAGCCTGCCGCCGTCCGTCACAACGCAGCGACTGAACACAATCCAGCATCTGCAATTGTTTCTGAAATCAGGCATTGTCGCCGCTTCCTGGATCTTCACCTACTTCGCATTGAAGCATTTGCCGCTGTCGCTCGGTTCCCCCATCCGCGCAAGCAGTCCACTCTTCACGCTGTTCGGAGCGATCCTGGTTTTGGGCGAACGGCCGAGTGTGCTGGAAACGATTGGCGTCCTCACAACGCTGGCTTCATTCGTGGGATTGTCGTTCGTGGGCAGTCGTGAAGGCGTTCACTTTCATCGCAACAAATGGGTCGGGTTCCTGTTGATCGGCACGTTGTTCGGGGCTGTGAGTTCGCTCTACGACAAGTACCTGCTGGGCAGCGCGGGTTTCAGTGTCCCGACAGTGCAGGCATGGTTTTCCGTATATCTTCTCGTGCTGTTCACGCCATTCATGATCGGCTGGCAGAAGCGTTGGTGGGAACGCAACGAATTCCATTGGCGCTGGAGCATCCCGCTGATCGCCATCGCGCTGCTCGTCGCCGATTACATCTACTTCAGTGCGCTCGCCGATCCTGATTCGCTTGTTTCGATCGTGATGAGCCTGCGGCGAGGCAGCACGCTGGTTGCATTCGCGGGAGGGATCATGCTGTTCCGCGAGCAACACGGGCGCGAAAAACTTCCGGCCGTGATCGGCATCATGATTGGGATCATCCTTACGATTCTTGGCTGAGTCTGCGACTCACGCGTTCTTCAGCAGGGCGCCCACCACGCCTTCGATCGTATGCACCTTTGCTTCGACCGTGGGTTCAAGCCCCAGTGCGCGAAGCGCCTTGCTCGTTTCAGGACCGATTGACGCGAGTTGCACGTTCGGAAATTGCAGCCGCAGCCTGGGGAGATCGAATCGCGCATGGAAATGCTCCACGGTTGATGCGCTCGTGAAGGTGATCCAATCGGCGCCATCCTTTAGCAGTTGAGCCGCGCTGCCTGTGCGGTCTTCCTGCTCGGGTTCCGTCTTGTAGACCGCAATGTCGTCAACAATGGCGCCGAGCGCCTCGAGTTCCGCGGGAAGATCCGGATTCGCCACCTGCGCCCGCAGCAGGCAAATCTTCAAGTTCTCAACGGATTCAAACTTGTTGATGGCAGCAGCGACCCGCGAGCCCAACGCTTCGTCCGGCATGACGTCCACCTGCAAGTGCAACTGCCGCAGCTTTTCGGCGGTGGCAGGGCCGATCGCCGCGATTTTCACTCCGCCAATGTCCCGCAAATCTTGAAAGCGTTTGAAAAACAGGTCGAAAAAGGACGTGACCCCGTTCGGGCTCGTGAACACAAGCCAGTCGTAGGAATTCAGTTCCAACAATGCGTCCACGATGTCCTCGCGCCGGTCCGAAGGAGCAATGCGGATCGTCGGAATCTCCAGCACTTCGGCGCCCAGTTCATCGAGGCGTTGTGACAACTGGCTGGCCTGGTCGCGCGTGCGTGTGACGACAACGCGCCGGCCAAACAGCGGGCGCTGCTCGAACCAGTTCAGGCGCGAGCGCAGCTTCACGACGCCGCCAATGATCGTGATCGCGGGCGCCGCGATGTTCTGCTGCGTCGCAATGTGCGTGATCGTCGCGAGGGTGCCCTCCACCGATTTTTGGTTTCCGCGCGTGCCCCAGCGAACCATGGCAACAGGTGTGTCGGGACTCATGCCTTCCGCGATCAGGGTCTCAACGAGAACGGGCAAGCGCTTCAGGCCCATCAGGATCACCTTGGTCCCGGGTATCCGTGCAATTTCCTTGAAGTCGAGATCCGAGCTTTGTTTGTCGGGATCTTCATGGCCCGTCAGCACAGTGAACGCGGATGCGTAACTGCGATGCGTGAGCGGGATGCCTGCGTAATTC
>DASPIL010000026.1 GCA_035629175.1 Verrucomicrobiia bacterium
CGCGTTCATGAACAATCCGCGACGCTGGCATGGCATGAAGGTGGACGGGCCGCTGCCAGGACAGCCCGTTCCCGAAACGCTCGATTGGGAAACATGGCTGGCGACGGCGAAGCACTACGCCTACAACAAGGGTTACATCAACGGAGAATGGCGTTCCTGGTATAACTTCGGCAACGGCGCATTGGGCGATTGGGGCGCGCACATCATCGACACCGCACACGAGTTCCTGCAACTCGGGCTGCCTGTCGAAGTCAGTTCTTTGAAATCAGAAGGCCACAGCGAATTCATCTTTCCGCAGGCATCCACCCTCTCGTTCAAATTCCCAAAACGCGGCAGCATGCCGCCCGTGGAAATCACCTGGTACGATGGCCAGCAGAATCTGCCGCCCCTGCCGCCGGAATTCGGCGAAGCCGTGGTTGACGCGAACATACCGCCTCCAAGCACTGGCAAGCTCGACACGAAAAAGTATCCGCCGGGCAAGTTGATTTATGGCGAAGACCTCATGTTCAAGGGCGGTTCCCACGGAAGCACATTGAAGATCATTCCCGAATCGAAGGCGAAGGATATCGCCGCGCGTCTGCCGCAGGTTCCCGAAAGTTCATCCAATCATTTCCTGAATTTTCTGCGCGCGGCCAAGGGCCAGGAGAAGTGCCGCTCGTCGTTCGCAGTCGCAGGCCCCCTCAGCCAAGTGCTCGACCTCGGGGTTCTCGCGCAGCGTTTCAACGCGAAGCTCGAGTTCGATCGGGAAAAGAAGCAGATCACGAATCACAAAGCCGCCAACGAAATGCTCGCTGGATCCCCGCCACGCAAAGGATGGGAACAGTTCTATCGACTTTGAAAAAGGCGCAGGCAACAACCAGCAATCAACAAGCCTCAGCGCGCATGCATTGCATAGCCACATTCCTCGTGACACTCCTGGTGAGCGTGTCTGCCGTGACCGCGGTCTTGGGAGTTGAGCTCGCGCCGCTGCGTGTTCTACTCGTCACGGGCGGGTGTTGCCACAATTACACGTTCCAGGCACAGGCCCTTAGCAATGCCATTGCCCGAACCACCGCCGTTCGTTGGACTGTTGTCAACGATGGTGGGAACGGAACGCGTGCGGAGATTGACCTCTACAAAAACGCAAACTGGGCCGAAGGATTTGACGCTGTCATTCACAACGAATGCTTCGCTGACACCGCCGATACAAACTACATCCGCAGAATCACCAGCGCGCACAAGGATGGCGTTGCCGCAGTCGTGATTCATTGCGCCATGCACACCTATCGCGCGGCAACAATCGATGACTGGCGCGAGTTCCTCGGGGTCACCAGCCGCAGGCACGATCACCAAAGCCGCTACCCCGTGAAGTGGAGCGAGCCCGGGCATCCCATTCTCAAGGATGTTCCCCAGCAATGGACAACCCCGATGGACGAGCTGTACGTGATCGAAAAAGTGTGGCCGAACACGAAGGTGCTTGCGACCTCAGCAAGTGAACGCAATGGAAGGGAACACGCCGTTTTCTGGACAAACCAATACGGCAAGGCGCGTGTGTTTGGAACCACCTACGGACACACTGACGACACGTTCAAGGACCCCGTGTTTCTTGGCGTCGTGACACGCGGCCTGCTCTGGGCTGCCGGCCGGCTGGATTGATCGATCCCACAGGATCATCCGCCGAGCGTTGTCGGATCCGTGACGTCGCCCTTGTTGAAATCGACGTACTCCTCCGTCAGGTCCGCCGCGTACATCACTGCGCCGGCCGAGCCCAGGTTAAGCCTGATGTGCAGCTCAAACTCCCGCGGAGCCACAAGCGCGCACAGGTCCTTGAATGTTGCTTTCGTCGGTTGCCCTCGCTTCAGGCTCCAAACGATCTTGCGGCTTCCGGGTGCGCTATAACCGATATCCACCTTCTCCTCGACAACAGTGGCCGCGCTGTAGCCGATTGCGTCAATGATCCTGCCCCAATTGGGATCGCCACCGTGCCAGCTGGTTTTCACCAAGGCGCTGTTCGCGACCGCGCGCGCCGCAGCATCGGCTTCCTTCGCGTTGCGTGCGCCGTCCACCCGGACGGTCACAACGCGGTGCACGCCCTCCCCGTCTCGTACGATCATCTTCGCCAATTCCAAACAGACGTGGCTCAAGGCAGCCTGGAAAACGGCGAACCCTTTTGAATTGGGGGATCGCACCTCGGTTTTTGCATTCCCTGCAAGACCATTGGCCAGCACGAGCACCGTGTCATTCGTGCTCATGTCGCCATCCACTGTGATGCGGTTGAAACTCTTGGCGACTGCTTCGCGGAGAGCGATTTGCAGCGGGGCTGCATCGATCGCTGCATCGGTTGTAATAAAACACAGCATCGTGGCATGGAGCCCGCCATTCGGCAGCGCGGCCGGACGCCGGCCCGTCGCACTCATGCCAGGCTGAATCATTCCCGCGCCTTTGCAGATCCCGCCGATGCGAACCGTCTTGCGCCCAAGCTTGAATTCGATCGCGATCTGCTTCGGCCTGGTATCGCTCGTCATGATCGCTTCCGCAGCTTGCACAGCACGTTCAACGGTATGGGCGATTTGACCCGATGCAGCGGTGATTCCGCGTCGGATGTTATCCATCGGCATGGTGACGCCGATCCGGCCGGTCGAGCCCACCAGCACGGCGCCGGGCGCAAGCGCCAGGGCAGTCTCCGCGAAATGCACCATTTCCTTCGCATCTGCCATTCCCTGTTTTCCCGTGCACGCGTTGGCATTCCCGGAGTTCACTACAATCGCTTGCGCCACCCCGCGCTTCACGCGCTCTACGCATACTTTCACGGGTGCGGCGCAAACCTGATTCGTGGTGAACATGCCGGCCACGGTTGCGGGCACATCCGAAACGATGAGCGCCAGATCACGCTTCTTTCCCTTCTGCGATCCTTTGCCGGTGCCCAGGCGTTTGATGTCGCAAAACACGCCTGCAGCCTTGAATCCGTTGGGGGCAACGATGGAACCTTCAACTGCTTTGAATGAATTCTTCATCTTTGATCGGGCGCGAGAGTGTGCGCGCCATAACTGAATTTCAAATCAAACTTTGATCGCGTCCAGCTCCAGCCGCACCATCGCAACCTGTATCCGGCCGTGAGCGTCCGCAGGATGCTCACGCACATAGCGTTCGATCACGTCGGCGACGAACGCGTCGCGTTGCAGCTCAGGAACCCGCTGCGTGTAGGGAAGCCACGTGGTTCGCAACCAACCCGCAAATCTCTCGGAGGATTCGAACAGCATCGCGGTGTCTGCCAGCGTGACCTCGCGTATGCTGAAGCCCAGCTGTGGCAGCCACTCGCGATATTGATCGGCGCTGAAAAAGAAGTAGGGCGGCGACATGCGGCGGAAGTATTGCCTGAATTGCGGGAGGCGCATGACGCCGCGAAGCGCGTGGAACACAGCGTTCGCATTGCCCTTGCCGCCGCAGGAAATCATCACGCGCCCTCCGGGTTTCAGGCACCCGGCAATTCCCTTGAACACCAGCGCATGGTCGTCAACCCAATGCAGCGCCGCGTTGGAGAACACCACGTCGAATTGCTCTCCCAGTTCAATCATCCGCGCATCCATGACCCGGAACGAAAGGTTCGGAAATTGGGCACGCGGAAACGCGCGTTCCGAAAACGCAATCATTTCCGCAGAGGCATCGATTCCCACAACAGCTCCGCGGGGAACGACGGCGGCCAGTTCCGCAGTCACCTTGCCGTCCCCGCATCCGATATCGAGCACGGCCTCATCACCGGCAAGGTGCAGCCTGGAGATCAGCTTGCGCCCCCACGATTGCTGCGAAGACGAATGCTGAGCGTAATCGCCTGGATTCCAGACGACTTCGGATGGCTTCAATTCGCTGGACATCAGCTCTTCGCGCAGCGGCCCGGAACACTCATTCAGATCAAACCCGCGGTTTCGGGATAACCGCAGACAATATTCATGCTCTGGACGGCCTGGCCGCTCGCGCCCTTCACCAGGTTATCCTCCGCGCTCATGATCACCAGGCGGCCAGTCCGCGGATCCAGACGCCACGCCAGCTCGCACACGTTCGTGCCCACCACATTCTTCGTGTCAGGGAACGCTTTGCCGTCAAGCACCCTTACAAACGGTTCGCTGCTGTATGCCTTGGCGTAACAATCGGCGATCTGCTCGGCAAGCTTCGACGCGTCCGCAGCGCCGCTGAAATGTTCCGTCGGCGCCGCATACAAGGTGGTGAGAATTCCGCGATTTACAGGAATCAGGTGCGGCGTGAACTGGATCGTGACCTCGGTGCCAGCCGCCAGCGACAGTTCCTGTTCGATTTCGGAAAGGTGCCTGTGTTTCGGAATGCCGTACGGCCGCACGCTCTCATTGCACTCGCAAAACAGGTAATCCAGTTCGGCCTTCCGCCCCGCGCCGCTGACGCCGCTCAACGAATCGGCAATGATTCCCGTCGGCTTGATCAAGCCGCTTTGCAGCAACGGAATCAGGGGAAGCAAAACGCTGGTGGGATAACATCCCGGCGATGCGATCAGCGACGCTTTCCGGATTTGCTCGCGATAAAACTCCGGCAATCCGTACACGGCCTTGTCCAGCAGCTCGGGAGCGGGATGATCGTGAACATAGAAATCCTTGTAAACCGCGGCACTCCTCAAACGAAAATCCGCGCTCAAGTCAATGACCGTGCAACCGCCCTGAAGCAGCGGCACCGCGTACTCGGCCGCAACACCGTGGGGCAGCGCAAGAAAAACGATCTCCGCCTGGCGCGCCAGCAACTCGGCGTTCGGCTCGCTGAAGCGCAGTGCCTTCGCCTTTTGATGATGGGCAAATCGCGGAAAGATCTGGGCAAGGGTTTGTCCCGCGTACTGACGCGACGTAACCGCGGCGAGTTCAGCGTGCGGATGGCTGAGAAGCAACCGCACCAGCTCCTCCCCCGAATATCCCGAGGCTCCAACGATGGCAACTTTCTTGTTCATTACTGCTACTTCAATACGGTTTGCGCCGCTCCATTTCAATGCAATGTAGCGCAGGTTCCAAAAGCCGCTGTGTCGCAGGCCCCACAAACTGCTCCCGAGGGCTCAGTCTGCGACGCCGAAACCTCCCGGAAACTTCCAACGTAAACGACTCAGGTTCATCTGCGCCGCAACGGACCCGCACAATCTGCGCCGGGAACAAAAAACCCCGCCGGCCGAAGCCAGCGGGGTTGTGAAAGAGAGCCGGTTTAACGCTTGCTGAATTGGAAGCGCTTGCGGGCGCCAGGCTGCCCGTATTTTTTGCGTTCCTTCATGCGCGGATCGCGCGTGAGCAAACCTTCAGCCTTGAGCGGCGCGCGAAAGTTTGGATCGGCAATCAGAAGCGCGCGGGCAATTCCATGACGGACCGCACCGGCCTGGCCCTGAGGCCCGCCGCCTGTGACATTCACGCGAACGTCATACTTGTCGACGGTCCCTGTGACCGCGAGCGGTTGCGTCACCGTGCCGCGCTGGGTGTCGACGGGAAAATAGGTTTCGAATGCGCGGCCATTGACCGTGATCTTGCCACTGCCAGATGCCAGGCGAACGCGCGCGATTGAAGTCTTGCGACGGCCTGTGCCGAGAAATTCCTGAGTCTTGGTGTCTGCCATAACAGAAAGCTTACTTGGCTAACGTCATCGACGCGGGTTGCTGCGCCGAATGGTTGTGCTGCGGCCCCTTGAAGACTTTGAGCTTGGTGAGCAACTGGCGGCCGAGGCGATTCTTGGGAATCATCCCCCGCACTGCCCGATGGATGAGCATCTCCGGATGACGCTCCCGCATCTCACCGACCGTCCGATACTTTTCGCCACCTTTCCAGCCCGAATAGCTCATGTAGCTCTTGTCCGTCTCCTTCTTGCCCGTGACGCGCACCTTCTCGGCGTTCACAACAACAACGAAGTCGCCAGCATCGAGATGCGGCGTATAGACGGCCTTGTTCTTTCCGCGCAGGGTGTCGGCGACCTTGACCGCAAGGCGGCCCAAGACCACGCCATCGGCATCGATCACATGCCACTTGCGCTGATCCAAATTGACTTTCGGCAAATGCGTTTTCATCTAAGTCCCATCAAAAGGAGGGCAGAAACTACCAAACGAGCCCCTGAAGTCAATAGGTTTCCCGAGGAAAATACGTTCGCGCAACCTTTGCCGTCGCGTAGACCCACGTCTGCTGTGTCGCTGGTCCGCCGTGGCATCATTGCGGAGCGCGGCAAGGTTTCCGACCCTCTTGCCCGACCCCTTGCCCGATATACGGGCACCCGGCCTGGAAGCTCGGCGATACATCAGCTTGTTAAACTCGCGCTACGCGGAACTGATTTCTTGAGATGGGAAACCCAAAGAGGGAGATTCAAAGCCTATGCTCGTCGTCCACGTCCATGTCCACGTGAAACCAGAACACATCGATGCCTTCAAAGCCGCTTCAATCACAAACGCTCGCGAAAGCATTCGTGAACCTGGGATTGCACGGTTCGATGTAGTGCAACAAACCAGCGAACCCACGCGCTTCGTGCTGGTGGAAGTCTATCGCTCTCCCGCGGCAGCGCTGGCCCACAAGGAGACGGCGCATTACGCGGCCTGGCGCGATACCGTCGCGCCAATGATGGCCGAGCCCCGAACCAGCGTGAAGTTCGAGAATATTTTTCCCGGAGATTCAAACTGGTAATCGTAATGCGTTTTGAATTCTCAACGGCCGCGAACATTCGTTTCGGCCCGGGTACTATTCGCGAACTGGCAGCGCTCGCGCGGGATTTCGGAAAGCGGGCGCTGCTCGTCACGGGCGCTAATCCAAGCCGCGTGGATCCGATCGCCGACTTGTTGAAAACCGGCGGCGTTGAGTCAGTGCTGTTTTCAGTGGCTGGGGAGCCGGGTATCATAACTGTCCAGGACGGAGTTGCTGTCGCTCGCGAGAATCAGTGCAGCCTCGTCATTTGCGTTGGCGGCGGCAGCGCAATCGACGCTGGCAAGGCAATAGCCATCATGCTGACGAACGCTGGAGACCTCCTTGATTACCTCGAAGTCATCGGACGCGGACAACCGCTCCGCAATGCAGGATTGCCGTGCATCGCAGTCCCGACCACGGCGGGCACCGGGACGGAGGTGACACGCAATGCAGTGCTGGCCTCGCCGGAGCATTGCGTGAAAGTCAGCCTGCGCAGTCCGCTGATGCTTCCACGCGTGGCATTGGTCGATCCTGACCTCACTCACGATCTGCCTCCGCGACTCACCGCGAGCACGGGATTGGATGCGTTGACACAATCGATCGAGCCTTACGTGTCCGCACGCGCGAACCCGATGACCGACGCCTTGTGTCTGGAAGGAATCCCGCGGATCGCGAGGTCGTTGCGAAAGGCCGTGGAGAATGGCCGCGACGCCGCCGCGCGTGAAGACCTCGCGCTGGCCAGCCTCTTCGGCGGCCTGGCCCTCGCGAATGCGGGACTTGGAGCAGTTCACGGTTTTGCCGCACCGATTGGCGGCAGATTTCCCGCTCCACACGGAGCCGTCTGCGCCGCGCTGTTGCCACACGTCATGTCCGCCAATCTGCGGGCGCTCCGTGAACGCGCAGCACAGCATCAAAGTCTCGAACGCTTCGAGACGGTAGCGCGCCTTCTCACGGGGGATTGCACAGCGTCTGCGGATGCAGGAGTGAAATGGGTCGCCCGGCTCGTCTCAGATCTGCACGTGCCACCGTTGCGCAGCTATGGCATCGATGATTCGCACGTGGACACCGTCTGCGAGAACGCATCAAAAGCGAGCAGCATGAAAGCGAACCCCATCCAACTCACCGCCGCCGAACTCGCGCAGACCTTGCGCGCTGCAATTTAGAGCAACCGAATCCGAAAAAAACCTGCACCGCCGTCAGCAGGGAGTGAGGCGCCCGCGGTCGCGGCAGTTGCAACGATGTCGTCGCCGATTTTTTCCCACTCGCCAGACGCAAGGTTTGTTGTCGTTTCCACGCGGTACGTTCGTTGGGGAAAGGCACGCCACTCGATCGTGATTTCACCTGCCTCCCCCGCCCGCGTTGACATGATCGAGGGCGGCCCGAGCACCGCGGCCATTTTGCGGATCGTCGCATCGCTCTTGCCAATGACATAAAGCTCGTTGTCATGTCCAACCGCCAGGCGGATATCAGCGCGCCCTCCGCCGTACGGCTCCCCGTCCGGATCCCAGCCGCTCGTGACCAACGCACCACCAGGCAGCGCGTTTGGATTTGTTCCACCCTTCGCGCGATACGTCTCCGCCACAACGTCAAACAACCTGCGGTTCGTCACGCCTTGATCCAATGAGTCGTAAGGACTGTCCCACGCAATCTGAATTTCACGAATTTCAGCCATGGTTGCGCGATCGCCGTCGTCGGCGGCAATCATGTCCTCAAGGTCGCAGTAAAATATGCGCGCCGTGGTGATGTCGCCGAAGATGTATTTTCCATACAGTTCAGGCATCAGCATGCCGCGATAGACAAACCCGCTGCTGATCGCGTCGCCGTCGCGATGGCTGTACGCCGCGACCGGATACACCGGCGTGACAGGATTCACAAAACCGCCCACGCTCAGCTCGTCTGTTCCTGGAAATGGAAATGGAGGAAATCGCCTGCTGCCCGTCACACCATTTGTGACGAAGAATTGCTCGGCTCCTTCGCGTTCCGCCCATCCGTAATTCGCGCCCTTGCGGAGAATGTTCACCTCCTCCCAGGAATTAAAACCGATGTCGTTCACCAGAAACTTTCCGGAAACCGTGTCCCAGCTGAAACGATGGGGATTCCGAAAGCCATACGCGAAAATCTCGCGGCGCAATCCAGCAATATTCGTGAATGATTCCGATTCGGTTGCGAACGGGTTTGGGTCAGCCCCCGTGGTCGGAATTCGAAACCGCGCATTGCTGCCCAGTTGATCCTCAGGCCGAAGATTCAGGTCGGGAGTAATCCTCAGGATCTTTCCCACCAACGCGGTCAGTTGCTGCGGATGCGGATGCGTTGTGCCCACGGCTTCCCCTGCCCGCCCATCACCAACAGCGAGATAAAGATTACGGTAATCAGGATCTTCCGGCCCGGCGATCGGATTGAACAGGAGATCGCCCATCGGATGGATCGTTCCAAAAAAACCGAGCCGCAACACTTCGCGCGCGAAGCCTTCGAACGTCGTGTTCGCCACATTGGTGTCGCGCCACTCGATCAGCACCGCAATGCGCCCAATGGTGCCCGTCGGCGGCGCGATGAGAGAAGTCGTGGTGTAGCCCGCCAGGTTCAGGCCCGGCAGCGTCCCGTTCGTCGGCGCGCGCGTCGATGCCGTGGTCTCCATATGCACCGTGTAGAAAATGCCGTTCGTCGCGTATTCAGGATCAAACGCAAACGTTGCGAGCCCGCCGGCAAATCCGGGGTCGTTGTCAAAGCGCGGGAAGACTTGCTCGAAATTGATGTAGCGAATCCACGTGTTTGTCGAAAGCGGGTCAGCGTGGGGCACGATGTACAACGTGCGGTTCAGGTCCGCGACGAAGAATCGACTGCCGAACCCAGGCGCGTTCGTGGGCTCCGCACGCATGAAGTTGATCCGGCTGAGCTGGTCGTTAAAGTTGATCGGTGGCGGATAATTACCGCCAACGGTCCGGCTGGAAAACGGCGCGTGCGCGTAATCCACCAACCACACGGTCGTGCCATCCTTGCCGGCTTGCGGCCCGGGCGGATAAGTCGTGGCTCCTCGCAAACCAATGACGCACGGCAAGAACATGAGCGCCGTCAGCCGGATTAAAAAGGTTCGTGCAAGGAAGGCCGCAGCCGAACGTACAACAGGGGTATGCATGGGGTGCCAGGGTTGGCCGAATTTTTAGCCGAACCGCGCACTGCACAAAAGACAAAAACGCCCCGCGATTTTTCGGGGCGCATCCGGACGCTGTTCTTGTGCTGACGAACACCGGTTCAAAACCAGGAGAACGCGGCATGCTGGTCTCTGCTACCTCTGCATCCTCCTGTTCAATATCTTTTACTTTCGTCGCGTTTCGTGAGCCGTTTCGGAAGCGCGGCCTGCCGGCGTGCATGCCTTTCCCGGGTGGGATTTCGTGTGATGGGTGGTTTTCCTTTTTCTCCGCGCCTCCGACCAAATCAGTGGTCGTTCCGTTTCAACAATTCTCCAGTTCCTGCCGAGTTCGGAACTATACAGCACCTTCTGTTTTCGCACGTGCTGCGCCCGAGACGGGCACACCCCGCCAGTCAACCCTGCGCCGGTTTCGCGGGATCGATCTGATAGGCTTGCAAAGCCTGCTCGGCCGTTTTGCGGTCTTCGATGTCCGTCAGCGTGCCGACCCATTGAAGCAGTTCCCCCGAGTCGCTGCGGCATGCATGCGCCCGGCACACGTGCCAGCGGTACGTTCCGTCTGCACGGCGAAGACGGCATTCCGTTTGATAGGTCTGGCCCGAAGCAACGGACTGCGCCCAGGCGCTCGCCACTTCAGCGTGATCTTCCGGATGCAGGAACTTTTCCCAACCCGTTCCGAGAAGTTCATCGGCCGTCACGCCAAAACAAATCAAAGTCTGCTGGTTCACATAGTCGATCTCGCCACCCGGTCCTGCAGTCCAGATCGGGCTGGGAAACGTGTTGGTGAGCAACTGATAGCGGCGTTCGCTTTCCTGCAGCCGCGTCAGATGTTGATGGGTCTCATGCGCAAGGCTCCATTTCGCGGTAAACGCGTTGGCCAGCTGCAGCACTTCCACGACTTCGAACGGCTTCTTCAGGATCACAAAGCTGTCGAGGTTGCCGAGCTTCCCGGACATTGCTTCCCAGGAGTAATCGGAATATGCGGTGCAAAACGCGACCTGCAGGTGACGGTCCACTTCCCAAAGTTTCGCGGTCGTTTCAATCCCATCCCACCCGGGCGGCATGCGCACGTCCATGAACGCCATTGCGTAAGGCCGATTCTCCAGCATCGCGCGGCGAACCATCGCGAGGGCCTCCTCCCCCTGAAAAGCAAAATCCAGTTCAAAATCCGCGCTCTTGCCCGGCAGGGTGACCTCGCCAAACAGCGCTGCTTCAGTGGATTGCAACTCATCCGCGTTGGAATCCTTGCTCCCCAGGATCTTTCGGAAATCCTGGTGAATCGCTGGATTGTCATCCACTACGAGAATACGGCGGCTGATCTTGATCATAGTATCCGTCAGTTTTGAACTCCTGTGCTATCGACGGAAACCGTTGCCATTAAAACAATTCCTGCCTTCCGGGGGCAAAAATGCGGCACAACCGGCACGGCAAATTTTCCCTACCGCGGACCTTTTTTGCCGGGCTCCCGCCATTACTCCTGCCGTTCCGGTGCCATTCGTGCCGGGTCTCCCTCGGAAAGCAGCTGGCCGGGGCAGCCTTTGCCCAGCTGGCATAGCCGCTGCTAAACGACCCTTGGAATGAAGTGCATGAACACGATAGAACCAGAACCAGTCGCGACCCAAACGGTCACCCGCGAGTTGCGGATGCCGACGGGTATCCTGGGTTTCGAGCAGATGAAGGATTATTTGCTCGTCGCCAACCCGGACGAAGAACCCTTCCGCTGGCTTCAGGTCAAGGACAACGCCGCGCTGGCGTTCGTCGTCATCGATCCCTTCATTGTCGCTCCAGATTATCGGCCCGATATCCCGCAGGTTGACGCCAATCTGCTGGGACTTAACAACCCCGAGGAAGCTGCACTGCTGAACATCGTCACGCTCCACGGCGCGAATCGCGCGACCGTGAACCTCAAGGGGCCAATCGTCGTCAATCGCAACACAGGCCTCAGCAAACAGGTGGTCCTGGCTAACGCAGCCGAATATTCCGTGCAGCATCCGCTGCCGATGTGATCTCAACCCGCCTGCCACCATGCTCATTCTCTCCCGAAAATCCGGCGAAAGCATCGTCATCGATGGCCGCATCCACATCAAAGTGGTGCGCGTCGAGGGTGACGTGGTGAAAATCGGTATTGAGGCTCCTTCAGATGTCCCCGTGCATCGCCAGGAGGTTTACCAGGAAATCCAGCGCAGCAACCAGCAGGCGGTCACATCGCCCAAGACCACCCTGCCCCGCCTGCCGATCCGCAAGGCTGCGGCGGCACCGACGCCGAACGAAACCGCTACAACGAATAATCGCATATGATCATCAGCACCAACATCACATCGCAGGTCTCCGCACATAATCTCGAGGCCAGCCAATCGCGCCTGAGCAAGTCCCTGTCGCGCCTGAGTTCGGGCAGCAAGATTGTGAATCCTGCTGACGACGCAGCCGGCATGGCTGTCGGATCCCGCCTCACCGCGCAGATCCGCCGCCTCGATGCCGCACGCGCCAACGTGGGCAACGCCATTTCCTTCACCCAGACGCAGGACGGTTATCTCAAGAAGATAGCCGACGCCCTGACCCGCATGAGCGAACTCTCGCTCCAGGCGCAGGACGTCACCAAGTCGGATGAAGATCGCGCTCTTTATCAAAGCGAATTCACGCAACTCACCGAGTTCGTCAACACAACGGCCGGCAAGGATTTCAACGGCGTCAGCCTGTTCTCCGGCGCCAGCCTGGATGTGACACTCGATTCCGAGGGCAACACGCTGACGATGAATGGCATCAGCCTCGCCACCGCCGTGTATGCGGATGTGTTGAACTCCGACGTGAGCACCCGCGCGGGAGCCCGCCTGGCGCTTGAGAGCGTGAAGGAAGCGATCACCGAACTTTCACAGAAACGCGCCGGCATCGGTGCGTATCAGTCGCGGTTGAACTACACGAACGATCAATTGACGGTCAGCAAGGAAAACCTGACCGCCGCCAATTCGCGGATTCAGGACGTGGATGTCGCCGAGGAATCCACGGAATTTGCGAAGCAGAATATTTTGGTGCAATCCGGCACGGCCATGCTGGCTCAGGCGAACAGCCTGCCCCAGAGCGTCCTGCGGTTGCTGCAGCAGTAAACAAGTGTCCAGCGAATTTCGTCGGTCGCCCAAACGAGTGGCGAGACCGCTGGCTCCTTCCTCGGGCGGGTCATATCACAGGCCCGCCCGGTCTTTTTAAACGCAGTTTGAAGCGGGTGGTTGTTGAAAACTCCCTCGCCCATCGGATGGGAGAGGGCCGGGGAGAGGGTTCTCCGGAAACACCCAATCACGAATCGCAAGGCGATGAACGGAATCAACGCAAACAGTCGAACAGAAGAATGAAAGCAGCATCCCCTTCCCCCACTCCATCCGCACCGCTGATCTTCAGCCGCCGCAGTTTCGACCCCGCCGCCGAGATCAAGGCCTGGTGCTTGGAACGCGCCGATGAATGGTACGAGCAGAAGGAACTTGCCCTCGCCCGCGACTTTCTGAAACACGCGCTCGAAATCGATCCGCACGACGTGGAAGTCTGGATCGCGCTCGGCAGCCTGCAATTTGCACTTGGCAGCCATCGCCAGGCTCTCCTCTCATTCACACAAGCGCGCGAACTGGACCCCACGAATGCGAAAGTGTTCCTTCATCTGGCCGCTACCCATCAGCAATTGGGCGAGAACGCCGAGGCGGAATGGCATTTCAAGGAAGCCCTGACGGCGGATCCGAAAAGCAGCGAAGTCATCAAGCTTTACTCGGGTTTCCTGATGGCGCAAAACCGCCTCACCGACGCCCGCCTCCTCCTGGAATTCGGACTCGGTTCCAACCTCGAAGACGTCGAGCTCTTCCTGCGCCTGGGTGTCTGCTGTTATCGCGCGGAAGACCTGCGCGCTGCATATTCCTGCTTCAAGCGCGTACTTCAACTCGCCCCGTCGAATGCAACCGCAATCGAGAATCTGCAGGTTGTGGCTTCCATCACCACCCCTCCTCGATCGTGAATTCGGCGCCATTCATCGCCTGCGCCGCGCCGCGATGCAACGCGCCTACACCTCCGGCCATCCGGACGCGTCTCACGCGTATTGCTCTGTTCAACGATACCGCCAGCGCTCAGCATATCGGATGTCTTGCAGTCTCTGACGCGCACAATCGAATGTTCGCGTCGGCGAACACAGCCATAATCCATCGCTTTTTCGTGAACCAATTTCGCGAACTTTGGCTGGGATCGCCCCAGGCATCGGTCGCCGCCATTCTCAACAGCCCGCTTGCCGAACAACTTGGAGAAGTCGATGCCGTTGTGATCAATGGCGAAGGAACCATTCACCACGATGGCGGCCGACACTTGCTGATGATCCTCGCAGCCGCGCAGGAACTCAAAATTCCCACCTTTCTGGTCAACTCCGTCCTCCAGGGTTTGGATACAGGGTTCGACGTCCTGCAGCGCCTCGACGATTTGACTGTCCGCGATCAGCGTACCGCCGACTATCTGACGGAACTCAAGATTCCGCATCGCCTCGTAATGGACTCGATTCTGCATGCTCGATTTGCAGCAACTCCCGATCGCGATTTCTCAGGCAAGGTTGTCATTACAGACCATCACTCAAGCCGCGATGCAGATGTAGGTGAATGGATTCGTTCGCTGCGGTCGGAGCTCGGCGAATCCGCAGTGCTCTATCCGTTCTACCACAAGGATCGTTTTCACGATTGGAGCCACGCCGTGGCGAATCTCTCGACCGCCAAACTGGTGATCACGGCGCGGCATCATGGCGTTTACGTTGCCGGCCTTGCGGGTATTCCGTTCGTGGCGCTTGGATCCAACACTTGGAAAATCGAAGGCACCCTCGCGATGTTCAACAACCGCATTCCGATCTGCAGCTCCGAACGCCAGCTTCGCGAAGCCGTTCGGCTGGCCGTCAGCAATCCTGGTCTGTACCACGAGTTCAGAGAGTTTCTCCTCAGCCAATGCCCGCTCACGACACTCGACCGCTTCTCACAACAGTTTCAACCGAACCGGGCAAACACCACGTTATGAACCCTGCCATCCTTTACTCCGAAGATCTCGTATCCGCTCTGCGCGGACGCATCGCCATCATCGGCAACGCGACGCCCCGCTGGGAGCTTGGCGCGCTGATCGACCAGTATGACGCGGTGATTCGGATGAACAATTATCGAACCGAAGGATTCCAGAAACTTGTGGGCGCAAAGACAACTCACCGTTGCACGACGGGATGGAAAGATGTGGAGAATCGAAACCTGCATCCTGAGTTCTCGCCATTCACCTTGGAAGCGAACGAATCTGGAAATCTTCCGGTTTATAATGCGGCTAACAATCTCCCGCTGCTCACCGCCCGGCACGACGTTCATTCAAACATTCCCGAGCTCAAACGGCCTTCAACCGGACTTGCGCTCGTGCAACTCTGCGTGGACCAGAAGCTATCGGTGGACCTGTTCGCGTTCGACGGTTTCAAGACGCCGCACTATTGGGAACCCGAGAAGGGAATCTATACGTCCCACAGTTTAAGCGAAATGGACGTCATCCTCTCGCGCCCCGGAGTTTTGCTCTACGGCGAAACCACTCCGAGCGAAATGATTCCAGTTTTTCGTCGGGCCGATGACGCGGAGCGCTACGACGCAGGTGTCCGGTCGTTGATCCGTTGGTTATCTTCCCAGCCTCCTGCCCGGCAGATTCTTGTTTATGGAGCCGGCGATACCACGATGGTGTCTCGGTTGGAGGAACTCGGACATGAGGTTACGGCCGTCACACCTCACCGTGCAGCATTCGAACAACTCAAATGCCACAATAAAATGCACGGCTCGCCCCTTGCGCTTGCATTGTTGTCCGGCCATTTCGACCTATTTATCGCGCTGCACTCGCTCGAATCCCTGACGAGCAATGATCGGAAACTTGCCTTGCGGGAAGCTGCACGGACGTGTTCTTCCGCATTCATCACGGTTTCAGCCCAGGCAAGATCCCATGTGTTGCAATCGCAGGCTGATTGGATGAATGAGATTCGCTCGGCGGGATTCGATGCCCAACCGCAGGCCGCGCAGAATGAGAACCAAGATGTCTTTGTTGCCACACAACACCTGACCGTTCTGCCTGAACCTCCACAAGCCGTCCGTGCGAATGCGAAATCCTATGCCGAGCCTGAGCAACTGCGCGAAGAGTTGAAGCGCGCGTGCGAGGAAAACAACCGCCTTCGGACACAGATAACCGACTTGAATGAGGAATGGCAGGAACTGCTCGACGAAGCGCGCCAGGGAAAGTCCTCGAATCGAGGGAAGAAGAACGTTATCCGCGGGAGTTCGTTCCTCTCTGTAGAACCCTCGCCCGCCTCTCCTACAGTGCCAGGTTTGGAACAGGCCGAGGCTGCAGCTCGCCAAGCTCTTGCCCTTGAACCGACAGGAATCGCAGCTCTTCGATTGCTGGCGAGTGTCACGGCCCAACAGGGGAAGTGGATCGACACGCGTGACGCCTTGATCGGACTGCTGTCGCAAACACCCGATGACGTTGAAATGCTGCTCCTTTCGGCGAGGTGCCAGTTCGAACTGGGCGATCCCGTGACCAGTCGCAAATTGTTTCATCAGGTCCTCTCATTGTGTCCCGATAACCCGATTGCTCGCGAAAATCTTGTCGCACTGGATGCACTTGAATCTCGCGCATCGGAGCTCGAGAAGCTCTTGACCACGGGCCAAAGGCTCATTAAGGCCGGCAACATTCCCGAAGCGATCGTCCTGCTTGAACAGGCGGCGCAGATTGCGCCCGACGACGTGGACCTGCTGGTGGGCCTCGCCGGTTTGCAGGCTCAGCAACAGCGGGTAGACGACGCCCGTCGGACACTCACCCGCGCGCTCACTGTCAAACCCGGCCACCCAGTGGCAAGCCGTCTCCTGCTCAGCCTGACGCTCGATGGCGAAGCCCTCAAGACAGATGGCGCACCCGCGGCTTCCCCTGCGGTTGAGTCCCAGGTCCAGCAACGCATTCCGTCCGGGCCTGAGACGAAAGAAGCACGACCTTCCGGTCATTTGGAGAACCATGATGTCAAGCGACTGCTTGCCCGGACTCCGCACATGAACCTGGAGCAGGCAAATCGCATGACTTCGTTTATGACGGAGCATCGTGTTGAGAAGGTTTTGGAGCTCGGATTCGCGCACGGGGTATCCACATGCTATATGGCCGCCGCGCTCGCCCGAAATGGCGGAGGCTCCATCGTCACAATCGATGTCGCAAGCGCGCGCCAGCGACAACCGAATATCGAAGAATTGCTGGAACGGATCGGTGAACGGGAAAGAGTGACGGTCCATTACGAGCCCACGTCCTACACCTGGAGGCTCATGAAATTTCTCGAGGAGAACCCTCGGCCGGTTTTTGATCTCTGTTACATCGATGGAGCGCACAACTGGTTCGTGGACGGTTTTGCATTCTTCCTCGTCAACCTGCTGGTCAAGCCTGGCGGCTGGATCATATTCGACGACTACAACTGGACCTACGCGTCGTCCCCTGGCTACGCGAACAGCGAATTCGTCCGAAAGATGCCAGAGGACGAGAAGACCACGCCGCAAGTGAAGAAGGTCTTCGAGCTGTTGGTGAAAACTCACCCTGACTACCAGTCCTTCCATGTGGTTGGTGGATGGGGCTTCGCTCAAAAAAAACCGCTGGCAGTTCTTCGCAATGGCGCAACAACGGAGCGAACCGCTGAAGGCACGCCACATAGTTCAGCTCGCGGCCAGGCCGCGAATCAAACGGCCTTCCAGGCCTTGCACCAGGGATTTGAGCTGCTCAAAGAGAGGCGGTTTTTCGACGCACAAGCAGCTGTCCGTGATTACCACGCACAGATCAATTACGACGAGCTGCCTCGAACCGACAACCGCACCGAGCAGAATCCGAAAGTCTCAGTCATCATCGTTGCGTACAAAATCAACCAGGGATTGATTCAATGCCTCGACTCCCTCGCGGCCTCTGAGAATCCGCCCCACGAAATCATTGTCGTGGACAACGGCGGCAACGAAGCCATTGCTGACGAACTCGCCCGGCGGCCCATTCTTCACCTCCGCGTCGGATTTAATGTCATCCTTGCAGAGGGCCGAAACATCGGTGTTCACTTCGCACGCTCGCCCATTGCGTCGTTTGTGGATGATGACGCCATTGCTGCCAAAGGTTACCTCGCCTCTGTAGTTGAAGCGTTTGAAACCTTCGATGTGCAGGCATTCCGCGGCAAGGTGCTGCCCAAGTCCGATCACCCGCACAACAGCCGCGCCCGCCACTACAACATGGGTGACCTTGCATTTCCCGCAGACATTGACACGGAAGGCAACAGCGCCTTCCGCATCGACACCTGGCGCGCGCTCGGCGGCCAGGACCCGCTCCTCTTCGGTGGAGAAGGCGTGGAACTGTCCTATCGCATGGCGAAGCAGCATGGCGATCTGTGCGTCATGTATTGGCCGTTCACGATCATCTATCACGATTACGCAGTCACGGATAACAAGCTCGAAACCAAGCAATCGCGCCACGTGCTCATGCGCGAGTACTCGGTGTTCAAGCACGCCGACCTCTACCAGTTTCACAATCGGCTCGTGGCTTTCGCGCTGTCCCCCGAAGCAAAAGCTGAAGGCAACCGCTTGCTGCGCCGTCGCATTGCGCAGCCATTCGCACCTGCACAACCGAAATCCGCCGGCCAAGCAAATCAGCCGCTGATAACCATCTGCGTCCCCACCTACAACCGCGCAGCTTACATCGAGCAGACCATTCAAAGCGCATTGCGGCAGAAGTATGGAAACTTCGAAGTGGTGGTTGTCGACGACGGCTCGACAGACAACACCGTTGAAGTGATGTCCCGGATTACAGATCCGCGTGTCCGCTTCATTCAAAAGGAACACAGTGGCGGGCCGCACACGCGCAATCGATGCATTGCCGAAGCACGCGGGGAACTCCTCGTCTGGCTGGATTCCGACGACGTCATTCTTCCGCACACACTTGCCACCTATGCAGAAACGTTGACCGCCAATCCCGACGCGGACGTTGTGTACGGCAATCTTCAAGTCGCAGATGCAAACCTGAACGTATCGGATCTGTGGATTTATCGTGATTACCACGGCTGGCGTGACGCGCTGGTCAGCGATCTGATCGTTGAGAATCGCATCCCGAATGTCTGCACGCTGGTGCGCAAGTCCTGCTATGCAATGGTGGGAGGCTACAATCCAGATTTCCCGCGGGCACATGATTACGAATTCTGGACGCGTCTTGCACCCGGTCACGTGTTCAAAAGTGTTAACATGGAAGTCGGGATTTATCGGCGGCACGAGCAATCGCTGTCCAAGCTGAGCGCCCGGCCCGACACTTCGTATGAGGCCAAGGCAGTCAAGGCCATGCTTGAGCGGCACGACCTGAGGACATTGTTTCCATTTTGCTACAGCGTGAACGCAGTTTCAGCGCGCGGCGACGCCCGTGCGTGGTTGATGGCAGCATGGATTCTCACGAACTACGGAGACATGCGAAGTGCGGCGCAATGCGCGCAGCGCAGTGTTAAAGCCGCCGATCTTGGACTCAACACGCGCCTTCTGCCACTGCTCCAAACGACGGCAGGATTGCCTGCCAGCCCGAGTCGCGGAAACGACAAGCTCGCGACAATTCTCGAAAACGGACGTCGTGCATGGGCCGCAGGGAATCCGTTGAAAGCCATTGAGGCATGCGAACAGCTGAACGAAGAGTATCCAGAAACACCTGAATCCCTGCTGCTGACGGCTGTAAGCCTCGACCGCTGGGGCAATCCGAACGACGCGCGCACCGGATTCCGCTGCCTCGTTCGCCGGCAGTGCGACGCCTCGTTTTGCCAATCGACCCTCGAATCCGAGTCTGCCCGCGAATCCGCTCCCGAAACTTCCTTGAGCGACAGCGCGCGCCTCGCGTGCAAGCTTTCCGCGTTTTTTCCCGAAGCCATTCCAGCGGCTGCGGTCGAAGCAACCCTTGCATTCATCCAGCGGGCGAGCGAAGCAGAAGACTCGGCTGCTTTTCTCAAAGCAAATCGCAGCGGATCAACCCCGCTCTTCTTCGCACTGATCAGCCTGAACGCAGACGAACTCAGTCAGCCTGCTTTGCGAATGCAATTCGCGAAGGTCCGGGCGTCCCTGCAGAACGTCAACGCGTCGGCCTCTCGCCAGCGGGCCGAAGGATATTCCTTCTGCATTATCACGGGCGGCGAACGCCGGGAAAAACTTGTCCGCCAGATCGAAAGCATTCGCAAACTCGGGTTGCCCAATTATGAAATCCTCGTCGGCGGCGACATCTCCAACGTTCCCGATGGCGTTCACAAGGTGGATCTTCTTGATGCCGCCCGCGCAGGCCGTCTTGGAAAGATGCGCAATGAACTGGGACGCCGCGCGCAGTTCAATCACCTCGTCGTTAGCGACGACGATATCATCTTCGACGAAACCTTCGGCCTGGGTCTGCAGCGATTCGGCGAAGGCTACGACGTCATGGCGGTGCGCATTTGCAACGCGGACGGAACGCGCTTCTGGGATTGGGCTTCCACGGGAACCTTCAAAGGTTCCGTGCTGCTCGACTACTGGGATTCTGATCCCGGCGTTTACATCACGGGCGGCATGTGCGTGCTCAAGACCAGTGTTTTGGATCGCGTGAAGTGGGATGATTCCCGCGGCTTCTACCAGGCCGAGGACGTCGACTTCACCGCGCGCCTTAAGGCCGCTGGCTTTTCCATTGCCTTCAATACGTTCTGCACTGTGCTGCACGACGACGATCGCTATTCGCGAGTTGATCGGCGCATCTTTCGTTTCGATCACTTAATCACTGGCGTCTCCGAGCAAATAAAACTCAAAAAGCGTGACGAAGCACGTCGATGGATTCGCGAAGCCGTTCGCATGGCGGGCAATTATACGGACCGCCTCGCTGCGGTCAAAGAGGTGGCGGCGACATTGAACGATTCCGAAGTCGTCACTCAAGTCACCCAGAAACTTGCGTCATCCGCACCGCAGAATGACTCAGCAAAATCGAGGAACGCCGCCGGCATCCAAGTCGATTGGGTCGGCACGTTCTTCGATCACGGCAGTCTCTCCCATGTGAATCGTGAATTCACAAAACAACTCGCGGCCCAAGCAGGTGTGCAGTTGGCCCGCGTTCAAAGCGACCAGATGGATCCCACATCGCTGCCGATCAACCGTCGCAATCTGGCGAAGGATGTCTCCTTAAAACTCTCGGCCGACGCGGCGATAACCGTCCGCCATGCGTGGCCGCCGACGTGGAACCGTCCGAAGCACGGCAAGTTCGTGGTGATTCAGCCATGGGAATTCGGCTCGCTGCCCAAGGATTGGGTGGAGCAATCCAGGAAGGTCGACGAGTTCTGGGCCTACACGAATTACGTGCGGCAGTGCTACATCGATTCCGGCGTGGACGCTGCGAAGGTGAAAGTGGTTCCGCTCGGTGTGGATGGCGAACGCTTTCATCCGAACGCTGCACCCCGGCCGCTCGCGACCCAAAAGAAATTCAAGTTCCTGTTCGTCGGCGGAACCATCGGCCGCAAGGGCATTGACGTGCTGATGAACGCGTATCTCGCGAGCTTCTCCGCCGCTGACGACGTTTGCCTCGTAATCAAGGATTTCGGCGGCCAGAGCGTTTACAAGGGACAGACATTCGCCGACAAGATCCGCGCCGTGCAACAACGCCCCAACGCGCCCGAGATGCTGTATCTCGACTGCGAAATGGCGCCTGAAGAGTTGCCGGGCCTCTACACCGCGTGCGATTGCCTTGTTCATCCGTATCGTGGAGAAGGTTTTGGATTGCCCGTGCTCGAGGCCATGGCGTGCGCACTGCCCGTCATCGTGACCGCAGGCGGATCAACGGACGACTTCGCAACCGATGATGTGGCGTATCGCATCCCCGCCAAGCGGTTGGAAATTGGCAACGATGTCAGCGGCTTGAAAACGGTTTCAACCGCCTGGCTGCTTGAACCCGACGTGAAAGTCGTTGCGGAACGCATGCGCTGGGTGGCACACAATCCTGACGCCGCGCGCGCCAGGGGCCGTGCCGCAAACGAGCATGTTCGCCGCAATTGGACCTGGACCAATGCGGCAAAGGTCGCTGCCGAGCGCCTGCTCGCGCTGCAACCGCTGCCCGTCACAATGGCAACAGAAGTTGCTGCCAAAGCGTCGTCTCTGCCGCCCTCCGCGAGCATCGGCAGCCTCAGCGCTGCCAAAGAAGCCTTTGCTGCCGCCATGCTCGAGAACGCCTGGAACCTCGCACTCGCTGCGATTGCCAAGCGTCCCTGCAATCCTGAAGCTCTCCTGCTGCTCGCCGAAATCGCGCTGGCGGTTGGTGATGGCACGACAGCGCGCAAGCTGGCGCAACACGCGCGGGAGCTCGTGCCAGGCTACAAAGCCGCGAAGCAGTTCCTCACCAAGCCGCTCAAAGGAAACTCCAAACCCAGCTGGCTTGTGCTGCCAGAGGAACTATCCAATCGCAAATCGCAAATCGCAGATCGCCTCACCGTATGCGTCGTGACCAGGAACGAGGAAAAGTTCATCGAGCAATGCCTCAAGTCGATCACGCCGATCGCCCACCAGATCGTTGTCGTGGACACCGGTTCGACTGATCGAACGGTTGAACTTGCGAAGTCGCTGGGCGCTGAGGTGCATCACTTCACCTGGTGCGATGATTTCAGCGCCGCGCGCAATGCGGCGCTCGAACATGCGCGCGGGGATTGGATCCTCATGCTCGACGCCGACGAGGAGCTTCCTGCAGATCAGCACGCAAAACTCCTGCGGGATCTCGCGAAGAAGGATGTCATCGCATACCGCATGCCGCTCACGAACATCGGCAAGGACGACGGACGCAGCTTTGTTCCGCGACTCTTCCGCAATGTTCCGGGAACCTGGTTTTACGGACGCATTCACGAGCAGGTGTTCCCGAGCTTGATCCCCATGTGCAAGCAATGGGGCATGAAGACGGAACTCGGAACCGCCGAACTCCTGCATCACGGCTACACCAAGGAAATGATCCGCGATCGCAACAAGATCGAGCGCAACCTGCGCCTGTTGCAACTGGCGGTGGAGGAAATGCCCAACGACATCAACCTCGTCATGAACCTCGGCCTGGAACTCATGCGTTCCGACAAGCTCGACGAAGGCATTGAAAAGTATCAACAGGCATTTGACCTGATGTCAGCGCAGCAGCAATCGGACATCGTGCCCGAGTTGCGCGAGGTCCTGCTCACCCAGTTCGCATCGCATCTGTGCAAGGCGAAACGTTTCGCGGATGTGACTTCCATGCTCGATTCGCGACTGGCTGGTGCAGGCGCAGGCGGGCTCACTGCGACTCTGCATTACGCAAGCGCACTTGCGCATTACGAACTCAAGCAATATCAGGACGCTGCCACGCACCTTCGTAAATGCATTGAGAAACGCAATCAACCCGCGCTTTCGCCGATCAACGTCGACATCCGCACCGCCGCCCCCGCGCACATGCTCGCGCGCTGCCTCAGTGAACTGGGCGATGCAACGCACGCAGAGAAGGCGTTCCAAATGGCATTGGCCGAACAAGGCAAGACGGAGCTGATTCAGCTGGATTACGCGCGATTCCTTGCAAAACAGCAACGGCCTGTCGACGCCTTGCACAAGCTGCATGAGATAGTCACCAAGAATCCGCAGAACATCGCAGCCTGGAAGTTCGGCGCGGAGATCGCGCTCGGACATCCTGAATTCCTGGAATTCGCATGCGACTGGACGAGCGAAGCCATGCGCGCTTTGCCTGCGGAATCATCCGTTATTGGCCATCGCGCCGAAGCGCTTCTGTTGAACCAGCAAACAAGCGACGCCCATCCTCTTTGGGAAAAAGCCTGCAACTGCAACCGCCCGCCAGAAGCGCTCGCGGCGCTGATCCTTTGTTCCGCAGTGGAATCACAGCCCGTTCCCCCGACGCGTGACGCTGCTGAAGAACTGGCGACGAGCCGTGCGTTCGTCGGATGGTATCAAAAGCTCATCAACGCAAACGCGGAGCAGACGATTGAGCGGTTGAACTCCCGCATCGAAGAACTCCGCGGATCGCTGCCCACTGCCGCAGGGCTCCTGGATTCGGCGATCACCGCTGCCAACACGTAGCGGCAGGCATCCCTGACTGCCGTCGAGCCGGCGCTTCCAGCCCGGGGGAAGAAACCTCGTGCAAATCCGAGTGCGTTAGCACACCCTCCGCGGCTCTCCCAGTTCACGGCTTCTTCCGGCGGCAAGGATGCGCGCCTCTACGTCAGGCAGGGATGCCTGACGCCACCCGCTACATTTGGCTGCATTTTCGCCGGAACTGATCGCCCTCGCGGCCTATGGCCAGATTTTTCCCAGGCAGTGATAGGGGTAGGAGCGAGGGATTAACCTCGCCCCTCCCTCCAAACCGGACGGGCGGATTTCCCGCATCCGGCTTTCCGTTTAGTGGTTCCTGTCCGGAGTTGGCTCGCTTCGGCTCGGGCTGTGGCCAGGGAGATCAGCC
>DASPIL010000027.1 GCA_035629175.1 Verrucomicrobiia bacterium
ATTCCTCGATGTCAGTTATCCGCACAAGTCTACTCGCTTCCGCCATTGCCGTATTCATCGCCGCCTGTACGACGGTCCCGCCCGCCCCGCCGGCAAAACCGCCCGTTGCCCCCGTGCCGCCGGAGAAGCCGGCAGAGGCGCCCAAAGAGCTGTTCCGTGCCGCGACGTTCGCGGCGATGCCGGGCTGGGGCAGGGACAATCTGCGCGAAGCCTGGCCCGCCTTTGTCACCTCGTGCGAGGTGCTGGTCAGGAAATCTGACTGGAAAGAGCCTTGCCAGGTTGCGGCCGGCGTGGATGGCGCAAGCGAGACTGCTGTGCGCACCTTCTTCGAATCGTTTTTCACCCCCTACCAGGTCTTCAACCAGGATGGATCGGACACCGGCCTCGTGACGGGCTATTACGAGCCGCTGTTGCGCGGCGCCCGGAAACGCGGCGGCGCATTCCAGATCCCGCTGCACCGCGCGCCGGACGACTTGCTGACCATCGACCTTTCGTCTGTCTATCCTGAGCTGAAGAATATGCGCTTGCGCGGACGCGTCGTGGGCAACAAAGTGGTTCCCTACCCCACGCGCGGAGAGATGATGCAGTCGAACGCATTGGTCGGCAAGGAGATCGTCTGGGTTGACGACGCGGTGGAGGCGTTCTTCCTGCAAGTGCAAGGGTCTGGCCGCGTGCAATTGGCGGATACGAAGGAAACAATCCGAATTGCGTATGCGGACCAGAATGGGCATCCCTACAAGTCGATCGGCCGCTACCTTGTCGACAAGGGGGAAATGACGCTCGATCAGGCTTCCGCGCAGTCGATCAAGGCGTGGTTTGCGTCCAACCCGGCACGGCAGCAGGAATTGCTCAGCGCTAATCCCAGCTATGTTTTCTTCCGTGAAGAGAAGCTTGCAGATCCAAAAAAGGGGCCGAAAGGCGCCCTCGGTGTTCCTTTGACCCCGCAGCGTTCAATCGCTGTCGATCCTCAGTTCATCCCGCTTGGCGTTCCGGTATTTCTGGCGACGACACAACCGGGAAAAGAAATACCGCTGCAGCGGCTCATGATGGCGCAGGATACGGGCGGCGCCATCAGGAATCCTGTGCGTGCGGATTTTTTCTGGGGGTTCGGCGGTGACGCAGGCGAGAAGGCAGGCAAGATGAAGCAGCGCGGCCAAATGTGGGTGCTGCTGCCGAAACTGGGAGCGCCTCCTGTGTTGATATCACGCTAAACGCGTTGCCGCTGCGCGCATTATGAGGCGTGCAGTGCAGGTTCGCGCGCTCCGTCGCCAAGCTGCATCGCCAGTGCAAACGGCGAGTCCATCGTCGTTATGTGGAACAAGAGCCACTGCGGCATCAATTCATTGACGACCTGCCTGCCGATGCCGGTGTCTCCGTCCATCACCTGAGCGTGGACATGATGCAGCGCTCCGAGCACGCGGGCATGCTCCTCCTGATGTGTCGGCAGGCCGGGATAGTCCAGATCGTCCATCCATACTTCTTCCTTGCGAAACAGTCGTTCCGCAGTACTCACGAATAGGCCGAATTGGGTGGGAAAGTCCCGGTCATCAGCACAGGAAAGGGCGTCCAAGGCGTTGAACATGTCGTGATGCAACCGATCCATTGCCGGCACTCCAGACGATATATCGGACGTGGGTAGCCAAGCGGATGTCGATTGCGTCATGGAGAGCCTTTCTGAGTGGAGTGCAAAAGGGGGACGGAGCGGCGCTGCAACAGGCGCTTGCCGAAAATTCATGCTACCCCCTCGGACCGGCCTTCGTTTGATATGGCGCAATGAGGCGAGGGAGCGATTCGCCCGTTTTATCGGTGTTGGCGGGGATGTGCGGCGAGAGGGGTACAATGGCGGCCATCCTTTCTTGTCCAGGAGACTATAAGAATGACCTATGAAAATATTGTGGTTGAAACCCGCGAAAAGGTAGGTGTGATCCAGCTGAATCGTCCCAAGGCACTGAACGCGCTCAATGACAAGCTGATGGATGAGCTCGGCGCTGCGCTGGCAGCATTCGACGCCGACGAGAACATCGGCTGC
This sequence comes from Verrucomicrobiia bacterium, assembly GCA_035629175.1. Lineage (NCBI taxonomy): Bacteria > Pseudomonadati > Verrucomicrobiota > Verrucomicrobiia > Verrucomicrobiia bacterium. The sequence continues at coordinate 2,030 of DASPIL010000027.1, forward strand.
ATCGTGATTACTGGCAGTGAAAAGGCATTCGCCGCCGGCGCCGACATCGGTGCGATGGCCAACTATTCGTTCATGGACGCTTACAAAGGCGACTATATTACGCGGAACTGGGAGCAGATCCGTCGCATTCGCAAGCCCGTCATCGCTGCGGTTGCCGGGTATGCCCTCGGCGGAGGGTGCGAACTGGCCATGATGTGCGATTTCATCATTGCGGCGGACACGGCAAAGTTCGGCCAGCCGGAAATCAAACTGGGTACCATTCCGGGTGCGGGCGGAACACAGCGCTTGCCGCGCGCTGTTTCCAAATCGAAAGCAATGGATATGTGCCTTACTGGCCGCATGATGGACGCGGCCGAAGCTGAGCGCGCCGGTTTGGTATCGAGAGTGGTTCCTGCGGACAAGCTGATGGACGAGGCGGTATCTGCGGCTGCTACCATCGCCGGCATGTCGCTGCCGATCGCCATGATGGTAAAGGAATCCATCAACCGCGCCTACGAGACGACGCTTAACGAAGGCGTTCAGTTCGAGCGCCGCCTGTTCCATAGCACCTTCGCCACCGAGGACCAAAAAGAGGGAATGAAGGCTTTTATCGAGAAGCGCTTGCCAAGCTTCCGGAACCTTTGATATATTGCGCCTCCCGTCGCGAAACGGAGCAGGAAAAGGCGGTTTGCCTGCCTGTAATTCGGAGCGTGCCGGGAGGGTGGTAGTGTGGTTTTTGTGGCAAGAGCTTTTGGAATTTCGCAGTGAAGTAGTTGACGAGTTCTGAAAAGCGCCTCATAATCCCATCTCTTTGCTGCTGACGGACAGAACGATCCGAAAGCAGATTGCGAAACTGAAAAGTTGAGCAAAAAGAAGCAGTTACGCGAACAAGTTAATGCACGAAGTGCTTGACGCGAAATCGAAAACGCTTCATAATCTCGTTTCTCTGCTGCTGACGAACAAAACGATTCGCAGCGCGGCGCCGAAAGGATGCCGGGGCAGAC
>DASPIL010000028.1 GCA_035629175.1 Verrucomicrobiia bacterium
TTTTTGAATTGCCTTCTATTGCACTCAGCAAGGCCACTAGTGGTAACGTCCCTGCCGACACTTCCCGCCGCTATGGCTAAGAAGCTATTAGCGATTTCATCAAATGTGTTCATTTTGGGCAAAGAGAATTTGGCAATTCCGATGCGTGACCACGGATCATGTGGCTTTGTAACAACAGACGGACGGAAATTGATGCTGTTAGAGCAATAAATGCGCAATTCCTGCCGAAATTTTGTTTCAACTGAGAAATATTTGTCGTGCGACTCTTATGCCAGTTAAATTTTTCACGGCAAATGAGGATGCTTTCTAAATTTTTTATTGCTTCGGCCTAATATGTTTCCCTTAAGTTCTGTGCTTTCCGGATGCCGCCGACTGTTAGCCGAGGGAGGTGACTGATGTGGAATGTCGATGAACTGATTTCAGGTGTGGACAGGCTTGTCCGCGTTGTATCTGGCGTGGCATCCGCGTCGCGCCCGAACCCGGCGGTGAAAATTCCGGACGTTCAGCTGGACGATGCCGAGCGCCGCCGTAGCGCGGGGCTGATGCGTGTTAACCATGTAGGGGAGGTGTGCGCACAGGCTCTCTATGACGCGCAGGGGGCCTTTGCCAAGAATGACGAGTTGCGACGCCAGTTTCGCCAGGCGGGCCGTGAAGAGGAAGATCACCTGGCATGGACTGCGCAGCGCCTGCAGGAGTTGGGATCGCGCGTCAGTCTGCTCAATCCCTTCTGGTATGCCGGCGCTTATGCGCTGGGGGCGGTGGCGGCACGGATTGGCGACGCGCACAGCCTGGGTTTCGTTGTCGAAACCGAGCGGCAGGTCGAAGCGCATCTTGCCAGCCACTTGACGCTTCTGCCGGCATCCGACGAAAAGTCGCGGGCCATCGTGGAGCAAATGCGGGTCGACGAGATCGAGCACGGCGCTGCCGCGCAGTCGATGGGCGCGGCGGCCACTCCCGCGCCAGTGCAGGCCGCCATGCGTGCCATGGCTAAGGTCATGACGACCACTGCCTACTATATATAGGCAGGCGCCGCCTTCCCACGCTCCCTGTTATGCCGCCCCGGCGGGGGCGTCCGCCAAGTCATCCACGATTTCGAACGAGTGCGTGAGCTGCGCCGTTTTTTCGAGCATGATCGACGCCGAGCAGTACTTTTCGTGGGACAGCTTAATGGCGCGCTCGACGAGGCTGGGCTTGAGGTTGCGGCCGCGGACCGTGAAATGGAAGTGGACCTTGGTGAACACCTTCGGATCCTTCTCTGCGCGCTCGGACTTCAGGGTTACATCACAGCCGCGCACATCCTGCTGGCTTTTCCTGAGGATCAGCACCACGTCATAAGCGGTGCATCCGCCCGTGCCGGCCAGGACAACTTCCATCGGTCGCGGAGCGAGGTTGCGGCCTCCGCCTTCCGGGGCGCCATCCATTGCCACCACGTGGCCGGATCCGGTTTCAGCCAAAAAGGTCATGCCGGACAAGCCGGTCCAGCGTACTGTGCATTCCATGAAGTTCTCGCTATTTTCGGAAGCGGCCATTGTAACTGGTTTGACATGATGCGCTCCGTAGCGTCCCCGTCGTGCAACCGGGCGTGGCTGTTCACGATTCGGGACAAAAAACCACATCGTGAAAGCGCTGTAAGTGCTTGATAACGTGGCTGTTTTTGCGCCAGATCAGTATTTTTACGGGTGGGGAAGCTGGTTTTTCTTGCGCTGCACAATGAAATTCGGTAAAATAAAGTTGCTGGTCGTAAATTTCGTAATGCGAGATCGACCCAAAGATTGTCTCCTCCACCCTCCTCCTTTGGTGTGGATTCAAACCCGATGCCGATCGCATCGGGTTTTTTTTGCCCGAAACACGTCGCGCGTAAAGAATCAATTTGACGCCAAGTCCTTGAAAAGGCTAAAATTT
>DASPIL010000029.1 GCA_035629175.1 Verrucomicrobiia bacterium
CAACTTCGTTTCTTGCAGCGTCAGTTCGAGAGACTTTGATTTCTTGTTCTTCATCCCCACCGTAAATAGCGATGTGGCTAAATTTGTACATTTTATTCTTCAACAATTCCTCCTTTTTCTCACCCACTTTTAATCCCACCCCGTGCGCTACGATTGCACTTTTACGCCTTGTTAAGCGGCCTGAACAGTGTAAAGTGCATGCGATTTGACGAAGCCGTTCCGGGCTGCTTTTGCAGAGTCCCTTCTGGTTCGGCTGAATCACCCATGACATATCCCCGAAAAGCGAATCCACGCCTCGAGCAGCGCCTGCGCGAAATGGACCGGATCAACAGTGCGCAAACGCTGATTGAGCGGTTCCCCCAACTAAAATCCCTGAACGTCGTCCTCGGCTATTTTGACGAGCAACGAATGTCGCATGCTGGTGAACTGCGTTACAGGGCCAATGTGCAACACGCCAAATGCGTGCTGACTTTCAGTTGCCCCAACACAAGTTGCACGGGCGGCGGCTTCGACCTGAGCGAGGTGCTCGTCGCAGCCGTGGCCAAAAAATCCAAAACGGCGCAGGGTGAATTGCGATGCCAGGGAACGCGGACAACCGCCAACAAATTTGAGAGTCCCTGCAAGCACCTGCTTCACTACAAGCTCAGCCTTGCGTATTCGCCATCCAAGGGAAAGGGCGCAAGGGCCGCCAAAGCAGCGCCAAAAGCAAAAGTCGAAGCAGGAAAATCCGCGGCGGCATAACGCGAGGACGAGTCAGGCACCCCGTCGATCCATCCCGCTCAAGGGGCTTGCGGCGGGTGAAGTATTCTCCGCACCCGCTGGAATCGTTTTAGCCGCAGACACTCACCGAGTCATTCGTCCCCCTCGGGCTCTTCGTCATTTTCGGGCGGCGGCGGCATTGAAGCGTCGCGGGCCGGCGGCTTCGCACGTTTGTTCCGGGGCAGCGGACTGAGCAATACCGTCAGGTCTCTTTCGCCCATCATTTTAGGAGGCGTATCGGGGAGCGCGTAGGCGGCAAGGTCCTTCACAAACCGGTTTACCAGCGCAAATCCCAGGTCCTTGTGGGCGTTCTGCCGCCCGCGAAAGCGCATCTTGATTCGCACCTTCATGTCGTCGCAGAGAAATTCAATCGCATGCTGGAGCTTGACGCCAAGGTCGTGCGAATCAATGGCAGGGGAAATCTGAAGCTCCTTCATCCGGCCGCCAGTCTGTTTGGACTCCTTGTTCCGTTTCGATTCCTCGTACTGAAACTTTCCATATTCCACAATCCGGCAGACGGGCGGATTGGCCGTTGGCGCGATCTCGATGAGGTCGAGCCCCTTGGAGCGCGCGAGCTGCAGCGCGTCGTTGAGAGTCATGACTCCGAGCTGCTGTTTCTGGTCGTCGATGACGCGGACTTCTCGCGCGCGGATTTTTCCGTTACGCCTGTGCAGGGGTTCGCGCGAATGAAATGATCGTGGAGAGAACGGACGGCTCAATGAATTCCTTTGGTTGGGGTTGGGCTGTACAGAGAAGCGCCGAAGCGGCGGAATCTGCCTTCATTGTTTGCAACGAAGGCGGGCCGTGCTCCGGCAGAAAAGAATGGGGCCCGGCAGAGCCGGGCCCCGATGCAGAGTGTCTTATTAATAACGGGAACGTGAGCCGGAACCGCCGCCACCGCCGAACGAGCGGCGTCCGCCGCCGTTGGAGGATTCTTCACGGGGACGTGCTTCATTGACCGTTAACGCACGGCCGTCGAGCGACTTGCCATTCATTTCAGCAATCGCGGCTTCCGCTTCCTGAGGTGAGCTCATAGTGACGAATGCAAAACCGCGAGGGCGGCCGCTGACGCGGTCGGTCATCAGGTTGGCTTCGGTGACCGTTCCAAACGCGGCAAAAGCGTCCTGCAGGTCGTTTTCAGTGGTGTTGAAGGAAAGATTTCCAACAAACAATTTGGTACTCATGTGATGTTTCGCTGTCCTGATAGTTGTTTTCCAGACTGTACCCCGTTTGCCGGGTTTAAAATCATCACTGAACCAAGTTCACCTGAGGATTCCCCATATCTCGAAGCTTCAAGCATTCGAACAGATGCGGCACTATCCACCCTTTCACCGGAATAGCAACTGTTATTTGATGTATCGAAAACGCAGCGCAGGTCGCCGCACCTGCCTGGTGCATCGCCGCGCTTCCAAGCCGGCTGGCCGTGAATCGCGCCGAGGGAAAGGAAACCTCTCCAACTTCCCCAGCCGCTGCTACGAAGGACGGGCCATATAGCAGACTCGGAGGTCTGGGCTGCGATACGGGTCTGCGCCGCGGGCAAAGGCTGGGCAGCCCTCGGCGGAAAAACTAGGGCATTGCCTACTCGAAAGACGCCTATAGGCACCTACGATTCGGAGGTGTGAACATTGAGCCACAACCGCCAGCACCTCGTTCCGGTGTTTATCTTTCCATTGGCATCATCGCCTGGAACGAGGAGAAAGCCATCCGCACGCTGCTCAATTCCGTCTTTCAGCAAAGCCTCCTGTCGGAACTTGCCCGCCGAAATCTCTGTTGCGAAATCATCGTCGTCGCCAACGCTTGCACGGACCGCACGGTGAGCGTCGCCGACGAAATCCTGTCGCGACAAATGCGGGAGGATCTGGATGGGCGCGCTTTGATCGGCCGCGTCACGCATCTCGCCGAACGGGGCAAGATCAACGCCTGGAACCAGTTCGTGCACCAATTATCCGAACGCGAGGCCAAGTTCCTCGTCCTCATGGATGCCGATATCGTCCTGCACAATCGCGACGCGCTCTGGAACCTCGTGCAGACATTGGAGGCCAGTCCTGAGGCGCGCGTGGCCGTGGATGTTCCGCGCAAGGATCTCGAATTCAAACGCCGCAAAACCATTCGCGATCGGATGTCGCTCGCTGTTTCGAGGCTCACGCAGTCATCGACAGCCCAGCTCTGTGCGCAGTTGTACTGCATCCGCGCTGAGACGGCCCGCAACATCTACCTGCCGCGCGACCTGAGCGCGTGCGACGACGGTTTTATCAAGTCGCTCGTGTGCACCGATTTTCTGGCGCACGGCGTGTGGCCGATGCGCATCGAGGTCGCGCGCAACGCGTCACACACATTCGAGGCATACACATCGTTGAAGAGCGTTTTCAAGAACCAGAAACGGCAGGCGATCGGGCAGACCATCGTTCACCTGTTGATTGATGATTACATCAAGCACATGCCGGCGTGGGAGCGGGCGCGGCTGGCGGAAACGCTGCGACGCAAGGATGAGGAAAACCCGGACTGGCTGAAACGGCTGGTGCGCGAGCACCTCCGACGCAAGCGGTTCTTCTGGCGCCTTTACCCTGGGCTGGTGAGTTACCGTTTCCGCAACCTGCGCAAGCTCTCCTGGCGGCATCGGCTGTTCTGTCTTCCGGCGGTTCTTGGCGGAACGGTGCTTTCGCTCGCCGCAAGTCTTGCCGCGTACCGCTTCCTCAAGGCCGGTTTCACGGAATATTGGCCGCGCGCTGACCGTGGCGCAGGGCCGATCGATCTCGCGGGGCACGCCATGTCGCCCCTGTCACGCGCCAAAACGCGTTGAGCCTGGACTTCTGACGTTCTCATGGAAACGAAGCAACTGATCGCAGCCGCATACCTCGTCATCGCCGCCATGGGCGGAATCACGGTGACCTGCCTTTCCAAGCGCGCGCGCGACGGGTTCTTCTTTCTGCTCGTGACAATGGCCGCGCTCACGGAGCGCTGGGATGTAAATTTTGTGAGCCGCGAATGGTATCGGGGCACCACGATGGGGTTCGAATTCTCGCTTGTCGACGTCATCGCGCTGAGCCTGCTCGTCAGCGCCATTCTGGTTCCTCGCGCGGGCGAGAAACGGTTCTATTGGCCGCCTGCGCTCGGATGGATGCTGTTATTCTTCTTCTTCGCGGTGCTCTGCGTTGCGGTCGCGACGCCAAAGTTGTTCGGCTATTTCGCTCTCGTAAAGATGCTGCGCGGCCTCATTGTATTTTTAGCGGTTGCGCTGTATGTGCGCGGCGAGCGCGAACTGCGAATATTCTTGTGGGCGCTTGGCGCGATTGTGTGTTTCGAGGCGCTGCAAGCCATAGAACAGCGCTATCGCTACGGCATTCATCGCGTCTTTGGCGATCTCAACGCTCCCAACAGCCTTTCGATGTACATGTGCACGACTGCGCCCCTGTTTGTGGCGGCGTTCAACTCCAGGCTGCCACGCTCGTTGAAAGTGATGAGCGCGGCGACCATCGCGCTGGCCGGTGTCGCAGTGCTGCTGACGATTTCGCGTACAGGCATCGTGACCATTGGGTTGATCATGCTGGGAACGGTGGCCCTCACCATGGACCTGAAATTCACCGGCCGAAAGGTGCTCATCGCAACGGCATGCTGCCTGGCAGTTGCAGGAGCATTGGCGAAATCCTGGGAATCACTCACGTCGCGTTTCAAGGAGGCGACGCTGGAGGAGGAGTATGAGAACAAGCGCTCGCAAGGGCGCGGATACTACATTCGTCTTGCGGCGGCGATGGCCGACGAACAATGGCTCGGGGTCGGTCCGAACAACTGGTCGTTCTGGGTCAGCAACAAATACGGCCCGCGCATGGGATTCAAATTCGCGCCGTATCCCAGCGAGCACAAGGAGCCGCGCTTCGAAGTGTCGGCAGACGCGAACGTGGATGATCCACAGGCGGCGCCTGCCCACAGCCTGCTTGCGCTGACGGCGGGCGAGATGGGATTGGGAGGGTTGGTGTTAATGCTTCTGTTGTGGATGCGATGGGGACTCATGGGGCTGAGTTTCCTCCTGCCGCGAAATCCCGATCCGATGCGAACGATCGGAATCGGCATCTTCTTCGGACTCGTTGGAAATTTCCTTCAAGGCCTGACTGAATGGGTGTGGCATCAGACCGCCATTTTCTTCACGTTCAACATTCTCCTCGGGGTGCTCTCCAGCCTGTATTACCTGAAGCGAAAGGCAAGGCGAGAAGCCCGCCGCGCGCAACAATTGGAGGACGAATGGGAGGACGAAGCCGAACCTGGCCAGGAATGCGTTCAGGAGGAGGAAGCTCAATATGCGCGTACTGCATCTGCTTAGGAAATACGACCCCGATCAATGGGGCGGCACCGAGACGGCCATTCAACGATTGTTCCACGGCCTTCGCGAGCATGGAGTCGAATCCGTGGTCTTCTGTCCCGCGCTGGATCATGAGCCGGCACACGATCCATTGCAGGCTGAAGGTTGCCGCATCGAACGCTTTCGCGCGTTTGTGCCCATCCTTGGAATTTCCGAGCAACGCAAACGCCAGTTGATCTCGGTTGGCGGAAACCTGATGTCCTTCGACCTGTTCTCCGCATTGAAACGCGAACCCGGCGTCTCAGTGATGCACACGCACACACTGGGACGAATGGGTGCCATTGCCAAAACGGTTGCGCGCAGGCGTGGAATTCCCTTCGTTGTAACAATCCACGGGGGCGTCCTCGACCTTCCCGCGCACATCAAATCCGATTTCAACAAGCGCGTAGGCGGATTTGAATGGGGGCGCTTCTTTGGCCTGCTGTTCCAATCGCACCGGCTCTTTCCCGAAGCCGATGCAATCATCACGTGCAATGGAAACGAAGCGCGTCTTCTGCGCGAAAAGTATCCGGGAAAGCGCGTCGTGGTGCAGCCGCATGGGGTTCCGATTGAAATCTACCAGCAGGATCATCGGGAGGCCGCGCTCAAGGCGTTCCCGCAAATTCGCGGACGCGAAGTGCTGCTGTGCGTGGGGAGAATCGATTCCATCAAGAACCAGCAATGGCTCGTGAATCAGGCGCCACGCTTCCTCAGGAAGCATCGCAACGCGCTGCTGGTGCTCGCGGGCGCATGCACGGACGAAGTGTATGGGAAGGAGCTGAAGCGCTCGATTGAGCAATTCGGTCTGGGCGACCGCATCCTGTTGACCGGCGGCCTGCCTCCATGCGACCCGCGCCTGCTCGGCCTCTTGCAGCAGGCGGAAGTGTTGATCGTGCCGTCGCAGTCGGAAACGTTTGGCCTTGTGATTCTTGAAGCGTGGGCAACGGGCACAATGGTCCTTTCGACCCCAACGTCAGGAGCGACGACCCTGATACGTCACGGCGAGAATGGATGGTTGTTCCATCTCGACAAGCCCGAGGGTTTTCATGAAGCGCTGGATCACGCGCTCATCAATACCGACCTGGCGCGGCGGGTGGTTCGGCGCGGCTGCGACGACGTCAACCTGAACTACAACGTCACTGCCCTAGCAGGCCGTATGCAGCAGCTTTACCAGGAATTGATCGAGGAAAAAAATGCGTTACGTCATTCTTCGCGACGACGATACCAGCGCGCTGACGCCCGTTGATTGCCTGGAGCGGCTGTATCGGCCGTTCCTCGATCGCGGCCTGCCTGTAAATCTCGCCACGATCCCAAACGTGGCGACGAACACGCGTCTTCCTGACGGACGCCTTGAAGGTTTTCTCGTTGCGCGGAACGGCACAACGCAGGAGACGGTCCCGCTGGCTGAGAATGCGGAGCTCATTGCCTATCTCAAGTCCAACATGGGATACGAAGTGGTTCAGCACGGCTATCGCCATGATTACTTTGAATTCGATCGGCTGGGCACCGACGACGTCGTGCGGCGGCTGGAGCAGGGGATTCGCTGCCTGAACGACGCTGGCTTTGAACAGGCGAAAACATTTGTCGCGCCCTACGATAAATTTTCGCGCGACAGCCTGCGTGAAGTGGCGCGGCGCTTTCCCGTCCTCTCAACAGGATGGTTTGAACTGCGGCGGCTTCCGCGCACCTGGTGGCCGCAATACCTGATCAAAAAGGCGACGGGCTCCCCGCATTGGAAGGTTCGCAACACAGCGCTGCTGTCTCATCCCGGCTGCCTGTTGTCGTATCAGCGCGACTTCAAGAACATGCTGGCGTCAGTGGCTGAAGCCGTTGAAAGCCGCCGCCTGACAGTGCTCGTCACGCATTGGTGGGAATATTTCCGCGACGGCAAACCCGATTACGAATTCATCAGCTTCCTGCATCAAACCGCGGAGTATCTTGCTTCGAAGCCCGACATTCGCGTGATCCGGTTTTCCGAGCTGGCGCGCGGAAACGTGGCGTTGAATTGAACCGCGCGGACTTCGGCCTACGCCAAAAGTTCCTGGATTTCATCCCAGCTCAACGAAGCTGAAAACTCATCCTCGCCACCCAGCGTTGCTTTGATCACTTCGCGCTTTCGGTTTTGCAAATGAACAATTTTTTCCTCGACCGTGTCGCGTGCGATCAGCTTGTAACTCGTCACCACCCGCGTCTGGCCAATGCGATGCGCGCGATCTGTCGCCTGGTCCTCGACCGCCGGATTCCACCACGGGTCGAAGTGAATCACCGTGTCCGCGCCCGTCAGGTTCAAGCCGACGCCGCCGGCCTTGAGGCTGATGAGAAACACCGGGATTTTTGAATCCTTTTGAAAACGATCCACGACAGCGCCCCGATCGATCGTTGAGCCATCGAGATAACAGAACTCAACCCCTTCCTCAGCAAGCCGCTCCTTCAGCAACGCTAGCATGCTGACGAACTGGCTGAACACGAGAACACGGTGACCGCCATCGACAACTTCCTGCAGCAGTTCGCTGAACAGCTCCAGCTTGCCTGACGCGTTCTTCGGATCGACGTCTTCGAGCTTGAGCAAACGCAGATCGCAGCAAACCTGGCGCAGGCGGAGCAGTGCGTTCAGGACGATCATGCGGCTGCGAGCAACGCCATCCTTGCCGGCCGCGTCGAGAACCTCGCGCCGCGTGGAGTCGAGCAACTGCTGGTACACGGCCCGTTGATCGCGGGTGAGTTCGCAAAACGAAACTTGTTCGAGCTTGGCCGGGAGTTCGGCGACAACATCCTTCTTGAGACGGCGCAACAGGAATGGCCGCAACCTTCGGCCAAGCCGCGCCTGCGCTTCCGCACTTTTTTCACGCGCAATGGGAACTTCGTAGCGATCACGAAAATCGCGCGCTGTCCCAAGATAGCCAGGCATGAGGAAGTCGAAGATCGACCAAAGATCCGCCACTGAATTTTCAAGGGGCGTTCCCGTGAGAACCAGCCGATGTTGCGAGCGCACCGCTTTCACAGCCTGCGCGTTCTGTGTCTCCCGATTCTTGATGTGTTGCGCTTCATCGAGAACAACAGTGTCGAATTCCAATTCGCGGTAGCGTTCGGCGTCGCGTCGAATCAACGCGTAACTCGTGATGACGATGTCATGCTGCGCGGCGTGCGCGAAATGGCGATGGCGGTCAGGCCCGTGCAGCGCGAGCACCTTGAGATCGGGTGTGAAGCGTGCGGCCTCGGCCAGCCAGTTGAACACAAGGCTGGTGGGACACACGATCAGGTGCGGACGTCTGGCTTCCGCGGCGTTCGCAATGTTCAACGTCCTAAGAAAAGCGAGCGCTTGAAGCGTTTTGCCGAGCCCCATTTCATCCGCCAGAATCCCGCCAAATCCGTTCTCACGCAGGAAGTGCAACCAGGCCACCCCGTGTTTCTGGTAAGGACGGAGAATGTCCTCGAGGGTGCCGAGCGGAGGACACTCCAGCTTCGCGTCCCCCGACTGCTTTGCAGCGCGGTCGCGCCATCCCGCGGGCGCCTGGAACTTCCAATCGGCGTGCTGGCGCAGGGTCGATTCCAAGAACCCTGCCTGCGTGTTGTTGATGCGATACCCCTGGGCGTGCTGCTGCGGCGCGCAATCCAGCAGCACCTCCTGCAATTCCTCCACGGCTCCCGTGTCGATCACCGCCATCTTTCCGTTCTTCAAGCGCGTGTGGCTCTGGCCCGACAGCAGCAGGCGTTGCACATCCGCGGCAGAAAAGCGTTCGCCGCCGCTCGATTCGAAGACCACGCCGAGATCGAACCATTGAACTCCCGACGACGTGACTTGAAACTGCGGTTCAATGCGTTCGATGTTCTGCTGCGTGCTGCGTTCAAGGCGTTCTTCGAGCGTCACGGTCCATTCCTTTTGCAGTCGCGGATATTCCCTTGCAAAAAAATTCAAAACAGCGTTCTGCCCGTTCAGCTGCATCCGGCCCTGGGTGTCGGGCGCTGAAAAACCGTGCCGCTGCAAACGCCCGATGGCTGCGCGTTCTCCCGAAACATCGCGCGTCCAGTAACGCGTGGGGGATTCCGGGTCGGGCATCCAGACACCTTCATCGCCGGCGGTCACGCCGAGTGTCATGATCCGTGATCCGTATCGGCATTGCAGCAACGCGCTGAGTTGCGCAAGACCGCCCTTCAGCTCGAGCAGGAAGCGCGGCGGATGCGGTTCGAGTGCAAAATCCTCGAGCTTGAAATTGGCTGCGGCCCCGGCCTTTTCCAGTTGCGGCCAATGCTGGTTGAGAAATTGCGGGATCTGCGCGCGCGAGATACGAACAGGCTGGGTGAGCGCCTTTTGGAGAAGCGGAGGAAGCATCAGTGGCTGAAAGGTTCCACGGTTCCATACCCAGCTGCCAACGCTCACAAATGCGTTGCCGCTGCCCAACGGCGCGATCTCAATCTCACCATTCGCCTCGAGAGTTGCCTTGAACGGGAAAGCCACGGGTTTGTTGATGATCCTGACAGGCGTAGCCTTGCCTAACGTGATGTTCGGATGATCGAGCATCGCAGGCAGGATCGATGCAAAATGGTCGGTTCCAACCTGCAAGAATCCCGGCGCTTCGCCGTTTGTGAGTTGCTCCAGCGCTCCGAGCAACCCGGCGTCCTTTTCGCCGAAGGCGTAACCATTCGACTTCGGCAACGCATTCAAAGGCACGCGGCGTCCATTCCAGCGTGCTTCAACAGACAGCATGATTTTGCCACGCTCGAGTGCCTGTTCCAGGTTGGGCGGCAGAACGACAAATAATTCGACAGAGTCACCATCGGCATCGCGCCGCAAGGCAGGGGGGCGTGATGCGGCGGATGGAGTGGCAGCCGGCGATGGCCGCGTGCCACTGTTTTGCTTTGGGGCCGCGGGCGCGGGCTGGTCGCCGCGGATAAAATGCAAGCCGACGGCGACGCTGTGGGCGCAGATTTTTCCCCATTCGCGCGAATCGCGGCACGTGCAAAGGTTTTCGATGTCGACGGAGTTCTTAATGACCATCGAGGCCCGAAACGAATTGCCGCTGCTTTGGACGACGCCGCGCAGCAGGGGAGGAGCCCAGAATGAACTCAGCACCTGGCCCTGCTCGAGGTACGCGCGTGCTTGTTTCATTGCCTCCCAACCCGCCGCCTGGCTCAGGAGCGCTTCAGTCAAATCCACGGACATCGGCGTAATATGGGGGCTGTCGGCGTGGGGATCAAAATAATCTCAATGTGCCCCTTGCAGACCTGTTTGCATGGGGTATTCTACCCAGAATTTTGAACTCAAAGACCAGGATTTTCAGTTGAACAGCAGAGACTTTTCCCGACGCCGTTTCCTTTCCGTCAGTTCGCTCAGTTTGTGCGGAGTGTGGGCTGGAGCTTCAGACATTCTCCCCGCGCGCCTGCTTCGTGGATTTATCGAGGAGATGCAGCGAACGCTCGCCAATCCCAAAGGAACTCCGCGTCCCGACTTGTGGAACCCCAACACAATCACCGCGGCGTGGCTGGGTCACGCGAGTGTCTTGATCAATTTCTACGGCGTCACCATTCTCACCGATCCCGTCCTCTTTAACCGCATTGGCGCCGATACTCCGTTTGGAACCGTCGGCCCGAAGCGCCTCATCCAACCTGCTCTGACGGCGAAGCAGTTGCCGCATGTTGATGTTGTCCTGTTGTCCCACGCGCATATGGATCACCTCGATCCCGCCACGCTGCGCTGCCTGCCGTCGACCACGAAAGCGGTGACGGGCCATTCCACTGCCGATTTGTTGCGGGACATGAAGTTCAAGCAGCCAACGGAACTTTCCTGGGGACAGAAAACACGTGTGACGACCGCGAATGGCGACGTGGAGATTGAGGCGTTTGAAGTGAATCATTGGGGATCGCGCTGGAAGTATGACAAGGCCCGCGGCTACAACGGCTACATCATTTCACGCGAGGGAAAGAAGATCATTTTCGGCGGTGACACGGCATGGTGCGATTCGTTCGCGTCGTTAAGGAGCAAGGGTCCGTTCGAATGCGCGATCATGCCGATCGGTGCTTACGATCCATGGATTTTTGCGCATTGCTCGCCCGAGCAGGCGGTCAAGATGGCGGATCAGGCGGGAGCAAATTATTTCCTGCCGATGCATTTCAACACGTTTGCGTTCGGGCGTGAAGGAACTGTTGAACCGATCGAACGCATGCAGGCCGCGATTTCCGCTGATCGGATCGGCTGGCAGACTGTGGGTGAGACCTTTGCCCTGGACGGCAATCGTCGAGCGGCGACGTTAGCCGCAGCTTGATTCCAATCTCCCTCCTTAGCTGTTCCCTTCTCCCCTCGCCTGCGACGCAGGAGCGGGAGAGGGGCTGGGGAGAGGGTGCACTGATCCAGTCCCACGCAGCTCGAGTCTGTTGAGCCGCACGCCTCCTCTCCCCAACCCTCTCCTCCACTCCGAGTGGAAGAGAGGGAGCATTGCCTTTCCAACAACCTCGCACGACCAAAAAACCTTCTCCCCCCGCCTGCGACGCACTGAGCTTTACCCATTTCTTTTTTGCTGCAGGACGAAGGTGTAGTGCGGACAGGTGGGAGGAACGGGGAGCATCGGTCATGGGGAAGACCAGGAGCAGCCGCACGCTTGCGGAATGCTCATCATCGGACCGGCAAAAAAGTCTCTCCCGATGCTCTGCAGTCGCCGTTGCAGCCGCTGATCGCCCAATGCTTGGCACTCAAATTCCTCCTCGGCCCAGTCGGCCGGCGGCGCCTTGGGCTCCACCTGCGGCGCAGGCTTGCTAGCTAAACGCCGCCTCGCCGGCTCCGCGCACAGTCTCTGGCGGAAATCCTTTTCCAGGGGATATACAAACGTGGCGTTTTGGGAAACGGACGAAAAGAAGGTGGAATACTTTAATGATGGCGCCAGTTATCCGCGCGAAGCAGTGAGCGCCCGGCACGAACAAGGCGCAATTAACGCCGCGTTCCACAGTTCGGTCAGCTTTACGCGAATCGATTACTGGTATTTGGCCGTGGCGGAGACCAATCGGAATCGGCTCTGGTGTTACGCGGGAAGTCCGGATGGTCGCTGACCTTAATGGATGTGTTGCTTGGGAGACTCTTGAAAGAGCAGCAGCTCCGATCCGCATAGGACTGTTTTTGTCTCACCCATGAGCTACGATGTCAGGATGAGTTCCAGCCAGCTCTGGTTGTTTCCGCATCCGCGCCCCCTGGTCGAGCGGTTTGGCAAAGATTTTTTTTGCCAGATTCCCCGCTCGCCAGGCGTTTACTTTTTCTGCGGCCCGGGCGAAGGGGTGTTGTATGTGGGCAAGGCCAGAAACCTTCGCAAGCGCCTGGGCACGTACCGTGTCGCCAATCCCGAACGCCTGCCCCGCCGCATCATTCGCCTGCTGCATCGCGTGACGCGCATCGAATGGGACGAATGCCCCTCGGAATTCGCCGCCAGTTGCCGCGAGGAATTGTTGATCGCAGTGCTTCAGCCGCGGTTCAACAAGGCTGGAGTGGTCTGGCCAAGCAAATCTCCCTCCTCTCCCCAGCCCTCTCCTCCGCTGGGAGCGGAAGAGAGGGGGAAATGGCGGGATACCGCCCTGTGAATAACTCCGGGGTGAAACCCATTGCCTGAGCCCTTTCCCCGATTACATTGATCATCCGCATGTCCACTGCCCGTGTCATCCAGTTGCGCCAGCTTCTCAGAGAGAAGATTCCTCAAGCGCGCCTCGGCCTGGATGAACTCACCGCCCGCCCCCTGAATTCCTGGGCGACTGGCATTGCCCAATTGGATGATTCCCTGCATGGCGGCCTTCCCCGCGGCGCGCTCACGGAAATCATCGCTCCCCAGCGCAGTTCCGGCAGCGCCCTGTTGCGCAATGCCCTCGTCGCTCGCGCCGCTGCCGAGCGGCAGATCGTGGCGTATATCGACGGCCACGATTCGCTCGACGTCACTGCGCTCGAACCTGCAGTTGTGGAACGTCTGCTGTGGGTGCGATGCCGCACGGCGGAGGAGGCATTGAAAGCGGGCGACCTGATCCTGCGCGATCGCAATGTCCCGCTCGTGATCCTCGATTTGGTTTCGAACCCCACCATGGAACTGCGGCGCATCGGGGCCACCACGTGGTTTCGATTTCAGCGGATTCTCGAAATGGGCTCGACGGTTTGCGTGGTGCTGACTCCAGAGCCGCGGGTGAGCCCGGCCCAGGCGCGCATTACCATTCGCCCCCAACGACGCAATCTCGCCGCTCTTGATCGCGAATCCGTGGAACTCATTTCTGAATTGAAATTGGAAGTTTCCGACGCGCGCCGGCTTCAGGAAACGAACGAGCAACTGCAAAGCCTCGCGTGAACCTTGGACACTTTCGCGGCCATTTTCGTCCCTGACTTCGCCCTGCAAGCCGTATTGCGGCAGGAAGCGGAGTCGTGTTCAAAGTCCATCGCGCTCGTCGATCCAAGCCTGCCCAAGCCAAACATCATCCAGCTCACCAGCCCCGCGCGCGCGCAGGGTGTGATCGAAGGATTAACCGCCAGCCAGGCAATGGCGCGCAGCGCTGAACTGCGGATCCTGTCGCGTTCGCTGGCGCAGGAACAGGCGGCGATGGATATCCTGCTTCAAACGGCCTATGCCTTTTCGCCCAGCATCGAAAACAGCGCTCCTGGCGTCTGCACTCTGGAATTGAAGGGGCTTGGATTAGACGGCGAAAGCGCACTTCAGGATTGGGCTGCGCAGATTGTGGCCGCGCTCGAAACGCTGAGTTTGCGCGTTCGCATTGGCGTGGCGTCGACGCCATCGCTCGCGTTGCTTGCCGCCAAGGCCGCGCGCCCGACGTTGATTGTTCGCGATGTGGATGCGTTTGTATCCGCGCTGCCTGTCGACGTGCTGGAACCTTCGCCGTCCATTCTCGATATTTTGGAGCGATGGGGTGTTCAGACCATTGGCGAATTGCTCAACCTCGGCCGAACTGAACTCGCGGATCGTCTGGGTCCTGAAATCGTGTCATTGCTGCGCCGCCTCTCGCCGCACGCCAGCCGCCCCCTCAAGCTCGTCGCGCCTAGGCAGACGTTTGCGGAACAGGTTGAATTTGAAGTGGAGATTGAAACCGCCGAGCCGCTGCTGTTTGTGCTGCGGCGTTTTGTTGAACAACTGGCGCGGCGCCTCGACGTGATTCATCTCGTCGTCGCGCAGTTGCATCTGCAACTGAAACTCGGATCAGGCGCTGTTTACGAACATCACTTTCGCATTCCCGCGCCAACCGCTGACGTCAACACGCTCTTTCGCACACTGCAAACGCACCTGGAATCGGTTCGCACCGAAACGGCAATCGTCGGTTTGACACTGGAAGCCACACCTTGCCTGCCGCAGACGCATCAGTTTGGTCTGTTTGAAACGACGCTCAGGGACCCCAATCAATTCGCCGAAACGCTGGCGTGTCTCACCGCGTTGTGCGGATCGGATCGCGTCGGAACTCCGGTCGTGGCAAGCACGCATCGGCCCGACGTGTTCTCGCTGCGATCTCCGCAATTCGACGCGCAGGCTTCCGGCGCCGCCCACGTTGACGCAGCGATTGGACTGGCTTTGCGCCGTTTTCGTCCGGCAATTCCCGCGACGGTGGAATTTCGCGGGGAACGCCCGGCGCTGCTCCGCAGTTCGTCGGTCAATGGGGCCGTGGTGGAAGTGCGCGGGCCTTACCGCAGTTCGGGCGACTGGTGGGATCGGCAGGTTTGGACGCGGGAGGAATGGGATGTGCAAACTGCGGATGGAACGCTGTGCCGGATTTTCAGGACGGGAACCGAATGCTTTGTGGAGGGCGTCTATGACTGAGGCGCAACGTCTGAAGGGCAGGGGGCACGGCGGGTATGTGGAACTCCACGCACGCAGCGCGTTCAGTTTTTTGCGCGGCGCTTCCACTCCCGAACAGCTCGCCGAGAAAGCCGCTGCGCTGGGATTGCCCGCGGTGGCGTTATGCGATCGCAATGGCGTCTATGGCGCGCCGCGGCTCTTTGGCCGTGCGCAGGAAACCGGCGTAAAGGCCATTGTAGGCGCCGAGATCGTGATGGAAGACCAGACCGTTCTGCCTGTATTGGTGGAATCACGCGTCGGTTACCAGAACCTCTGCCAGCTGCTCACGCGTGCGCATCTGCGCAGCGAAAAAGGCAAAGCCACTGTGGGCTGGGATGAATTGCCGGAATTTGCAAAAGGGTTGGTGGCGTTGACGGGCGATGAGGAAGGGCCGCTGCTGAAGGATTTGGCGAAGACTGCTTCCCTGGAAAGCGGCAACGGCACGCGGCTTCTGCAACGCGGCGGAACATCGCCCATCGCATTTGGAAGTTCACGCCGCCCCGCCGCAAAGGGTGGACAAGTGCGCGCGCTGGAAAGGCTCCTGCACATTTTCGGACGCGATCATCTGTTCGTCGAGGTTCAACGCCATCACCTGCGCGGCGAGGATCGAACGCATCGCGATCTTGTCGAATTGGCGGAGCAATCTCACCTGCCGCTGCTGGCGACGAACGGCGTGTTGTATGCATCTGAAATGGAACGTCCGATCCTCGATGTCTTCACCTGCATCCGAAATCACACGCACCTGGATGCTGCTGGGAAGCTCCTGGCGCAGAACAGCGAGCGTTATCTGAAGACGTCCGCGCAGATGAGCGAGTTGTTCTTCGATTGCCCGGAAGCGATCGAAAATACGGTGCGGCTTGCCCAGCGTCTGGAGTTTTCGATGGAAAACCTGGGATACGAATTTCCCGAGTATCCCGTGCCGCCCGGCCATTCCATGGATACGTTCCTGCGTGAACAGGCTTACGCGGGCGCCAGGCAGCGCTATGGGTACGTGCCCGAGAAAGTCCGGCTGCAGCTTGAAAAGGAATTGCCGCTGATCGCAAAGCTCAAGGTCTCAGGATATTTCCTCATCGTCTGGGACATCGTCCAGTTCTGCCGCCAGCAGAACATCATGGCGCAGGGCCGCGGCAGCGCTGCCAACAGCACGGTATGCTTTTGCCTGGGCATCACTGCTGTCGATCCGTTGCGCTTCAACACGCTGTTTGAACGCTTCCTCACCGAAGGACGCAAGAGTTCCTGGCCTGACATCGACATCGACCTGCCCAGCGGCGGTCGCCGTGAGCGCGTGATCCAGGAAATCTACCAGCGTTACGGACGCCACGGCGCTGCAATGACTGCGAACGTCATCACGTTCCGCGGACGCAGCGCATCGCGGGAAGTGGGCAAGGCGTTGAACCTTGCGGGCGATGTGTTGAATCGCTTCTCGAACCTGTACGCGAATGGAGATTTCCCGCACACGCTCGACCTCGCGGCTCAAATGGAAAAGGCCGGCCTGCCGAAGGAACATCCACGCGCGCCTGCCTTTGCCGTGTTGTGCAGCGCGATTCGCGGATTGCCGCGGCATCTCGGGCAACATTCGGGTGGCATGATCATTTGCCAGGGAAAACTGGATTCCGTGATGCCGCTCGAGAATGCATCGATGCCTGGCCGCGTCGTGGCGCAATGGGACAAGGACGATTGCGAAGACTTGGGCATCATCAAGGTGGACTTCCTCGGCCTCGGCATGATGTCGGTGCTGCAGGACACAGTGGAGTTGACGGGCCGATTGGGACGTCCAGTCGACCTGGCGCACCTGCCGCAGGATGACGCGAAAACGTTTGAAATGATGCAGGCTGCGGACACGGTTGGCGTATTCCAGATTGAGAGCCGCGCGCAGATGGCGACGCTGCCGCGCATGAAGCCGAAATGTTTTTATGATGTCGTGATCGAAGTCGCGATCATCCGTCCCGGCCCGATCCAGGGGCATCTGATGCATCCCTACCTGGAGCGCCGCGCGGGCAAGCAGCCTGTGCGCTATTATCACGACAGCGTGAAGCCGGTCCTTGAGCGCACGCTGGGCGTGCCATTGTTCCAGGAACAGATGCTGGAGATCGCGATGGTAATGGCGAATTTTTCGGGCGCGGAAGCGGAGGAATTGCGGCGCGCACTGAGTTTTCATCGTTCGCAGGAACGCATGCAGAAGGTGGAGAAGAAACTGCGCGCTGCCCTGGAACGCAATGGCCATGGGCCTGAAGTCGTGGAGCAGATCATCCAGGCGATTGGCTCGTTCGCGTTGTACGGCTTTCCTGAATCACACGCGATCAGCTTCGCGCACCTGGCTTATGCCTCGGCTTATTTGAAGGCCCATCGCGCACCCGAGTTTTACGCGAGCCTCTTGAACAACCAGCCGATGGGTTTTTATTCTTCGGCGTCGCTGGTGAAGGATGGCCAGCGCCATGGCGTGAAGTTTCTGCCCGTGTGCGTCAGGGAGTCGGACTGGGATTGCGCGATTGAATCGGCGCACGTAGCGCAGGCTTCCAGGCCCGCAGGAGCGTTGAGTTCTGGAGCTGCACGAGAATCCCTTCATGTGCGCCTCGGCCTGCGGGTGATTCGCGGGCTCAGCCGCACGAGCGCGGAACAGCTTCTTGCCGAGCAACGCCGGGAGCCGTTCACTTCGATTGACGATTGCAAGCGGCGCGTGCGGTTGAACAGGGATGAATGGCGCGTGCTCGCGGAAGTGGGCGCGTTCAACTGCTTTGCCGCGCATCGGCGCGACGCGCTGTGGCTGGTGGAGAAGGAATGGCGGCAGGGGGATTTATTCGAATACAGCGAACTGGCCCGCGCAGGAAAAGCTTCTGAATCCACTCCCGCCGATTCGGAATTGCGCGAGGCGCCTTTGGATGCGCGCACCGCGTCGCCATTGCCCGCGATGAATTATGCGGAACGCATTCGCGCTGATTACCGCGCGATGCAGCTTACGACTGGGAAGCACCCGATGGCTTTGTTGCGATCCCAATTGAAGGACGTCTGGCGCGCCGCGGATTTGCCAAAGGCGGAAAGCGGCAGTTGGATTCGAATTGCAGGCAATGTGATCTGCCGCCAGCGTCCCGGCACCGCGAAGGGATTTGTCTTTATCAGCCTGGAAGACGAGACCGGCATCAGCAACGCCATCGTGACGCCGCCGATGTTTGAGGCGAACAGGTTGTTGATCACGGAGGAATCATTCCTTGTGATCGAAGGCACGCTGCAGAACGTGGACAACGTCATTCACGTGAAGGCTGCCCGGATTGAGCGCTTGAAGGCAGATCCGCGAGTGGCCACCGCCTCCTACGATTTCCACTGAACTCCGCTACGTTGCTGAACGAATCACCTCAGCCACCTTCTTGAGATCTTCAACGAACCGCCGCATTTCAGCGTGGCGCGTTTCGGGATCGGGCGCGCGCAGGATGGACGAAGGATGAACGGTGGCGACGGTGTGTTGCGCAAGCGGTGATTCCATAAATTGCCCGCGCTGCTGGCTGACACGAAAGTCCTTTCCCAGCAACGCCTGGGCAGCTGTCGCTCCAAGGCAAACCAGCACGTCCGGTTTTAGCACGGCAAGTTCCGCCTCCAGCCACGGACGGCACGCGGCAATCTCGCGTCCGTTTGGTTTCTTGTGAATGCGGCGCTTGCCCTTTGGTTCCCACTTGAAGTGCTTCACCGTGTTTGTGACGTAAACCTGGTCTCGCTGAATTCCCGCCTCGGCCAGCGCTTGATCCAGCAGCCGGCCCGCGGGTCCAACGAATGGCTTGCCCGCAAGGTCTTCATCGTTCCCGGGCTGTTCCCCCACGAACACCACCCGTGCACCGCGCGCGCCTTCTCCGAACACCGTTTGCGTCCCCGTTTTCCACAGCGGACAGGCCCGGCAATCGCGTGCGGCCGCCTGGAGTTTGGAAATGGTGGGCCGCGGCGGAACCAGCGGCGCTGCGGTTCCGGCTTGTTCCTCACCATCGCCAGCACGCGGCTTTGACGGAGCAAACCGGCTGCGTTTCACCCGCTTTTCAATCAGGCGCTGTTCCATGACGCATTTTATCACGGGCAGATCAGCCCCGCGCCTGGGGTGATCTAAGCCACCGTCGGGGAATCACGCATTGGCAATCCGCAGCGGGGGACGGACATTGTCGCATGCCGAAAGACATTCGATTTGGCGAGCTCGTAAAATCAGCAGGAAAGCCGGAGGTGATCACGTTGTGGTCCGATCCAAAGCAGGATCGCGGATTCATGAAAGCTGTGAAGGAAAACCGTGTGCTGACGCTGATCCAGGCGCCGGCCAGCAAACGGAAGGATTTTGGAAGGATCGGCTTTCACCAGGAAGCGTTCGCCTCCTACCTCGTTTTTCCGAAGCCGCTGCCGAAAGAGACCAAGCCGCGCGTGATTGGAATCAAGTACGACCTCATGGAACAACCCCGCGTTGCCGATCCAGTCGACCTCACCGATCCTTCGCCCAAGCCTGAGAAAAAGACTGTCAGAAAACGAAAGGCGTTCGAGATTCTGCTTCGGCGGCAGGCAACGTTTGAGACAACGGTGACGATCGATGACGCGCCGACAGTTGCCGCCGCGCGCAAGAAAGCGGTGCAGGAAATGGCCGCCGCGCCCTTTGATCTCACCAAGGCAGTGATGAAGAACGAAGTCCTGGACGTGCGTCAGAAGGAAGTCTAGAACCTGATCTCGGCCGATGCGCCATGCGCATCGAGTCCTTCCATCTCTGCGAACTTCCGCACGCCGCGCAGTGCTCGTTTCAATCCCGGCCGGCTGTATTCGACGACGCTCGTGCGGCGTTGGAACTGGTCAACGGTCAGACCCGCAAACGAAGCGCCTGCGCCGTCCGTGGGCAGCACGTGACTTGGCCCGGCGATGTAATCGCCCAGCACAGTCGGTGACCACGGGCCGAGAAAAATCGCTCCCGCGGTGACGATCCCGTCCGACACCCTGCGCGCATTCTTCGTCACAATTTCGCAATGTTCCGGCGCAATGCGATTCGTGAGTGCAACGGCGTCATCGATGGTGCGCACCTGGATCAGCCATGCGTAATCGTTCAGTACGCGCTGGATGAACTCGCGGCGCTGCAATTTCGGCAACTGTTTCGCCATTTCCTTTTCCACCGCTTTCAGGAGTGTTCCTGACGTCGTCACCAGCCAGACGTGTTCGCGGCCGGAACCATGTTCGGCTTGCGCAAGGAGATCGGCTGCCACGGACTTTGGATTCGCAGAATCGTCGGCGAGTACAAGGACGTCGCTCGGCCCGGCAAGCAGGTCGATGGCGACGCGGCCGAACAACAACCGCTTCGCCATGCTGACATAGGCGTTGCCGGGGCCGAAAATCTTTTGAACCTTGGGAATGATTGCGGTGCCATAAGCCATGGCGGCAATCGCTTGCGCGCCGCCAACTCGAAAGATTTGCGTGGCCCCCGCCGCGCGGGCTGTGAAGAGGAGCGCGCTATTGATCGATCCGTCCTTGCCGCATGGCGTGCACACCACGATCTCGGGGCAGCCTGCAGCCTTCGCGAGCGTGATCGTCATGATCGCGGTTGAAACCAGCGGCGCGGTCCCGCCAGGGATGTAAATGCCGACGCGCTGAAAGGGATCGAATTTTTCTCCGACCAGGGCTCGATGCAAATTATGCGCCTGCCAGTTTTTGCGACGTGATTTGCGCGCAAACATGCGCACGTTTGCTTCGGCTTCGGTCACCGCGGCGCGAAGCCCTTCATCCGCTTTCAGCGACGCCGTCATGAGTTCCGCGTGCGTTACGGCCAGTTGATCTGCCGTAAGCCGGGCGCCGTCGAAGCGTTCGGTCAACTCAAGCACTGCGGCATCGCCCCGTTCCTGAACGGCCTGAAGGATGGCCAGCGTGCGCTGCTCAATTTCGGGATCGAACAAGCTCGATTTCGCGGTCAGTTGCTCAATCTGGCGGTCGAAGTCGCTGTCATTGTGACGAATCACTTTCATGCTCCGGCAGGCTAGGGGATGGGGAATGAAGGGCAAAGCGCAAAGCGTAATGCAGCGTTTTTGGTCCCCCTCTCTTCCACTCGGAGTGGAGGCAGGGCGGGCAGAGGAGGAGCGTTGCAACTTGGAAACTGCACCCCCCTCTCCCCAACCCGCTCCCGCTCCTGCGTCGCAGGCGAGGGGAGAAAACAGCAGGTTCGGAGATCTGCGCTACGTTGCGCCGACTGAACGTAGCGCAGACTTCCAAGTCTGCTGTATCGCAGGCTTCCCAACCTGCTCGGCGTTACTACGCCCACCCGACTGGAAGTCCGCGACACGGCAGATCGTATTTGGATGGAACTTCACGCATCGAAGCGCGATTTCCACGCGCTCGGAAAGCGTTTCCAACGGTCGCACTTCAAAAACTTCAGCAAAATGGAGGTTTTCAACGGTTGGCCCGCGCGCTGCTAAATGGAACTCGTCCGTGCGGTGCGCTGAAACGAGAAGACGTTGAGGTGAATATGAATGAGCACGACGAAACCAGCCGGGATTCAGCAGAACAGTTTTGTGAGTGCGGCGCGTTCGTGTCTCGGGAAGTTTCGCAGGTCACCGCAGGTTCAGCTCAGTGGTTCAAACGGGTGCTCGCCTGCAATCCGTTTTATCTCGTCAGCGCGGCGCTGCTGCTGTTCGGCGTTTACAAGGTCTCGACAGATCCGCAGCTGGCAGCGCGCGAGTTCAGCCAGTTGCAATTCAATTTTGGTTCGCTGCAGTTCTACGAGCTGTTGCTGGTGGGCACGGCAATTTTCCTGGCCCGGCGGAAAGTCTGGTACGATTCGACGCTGCTGGTAACGCTCGAGAACCTTTTGTTGCTGGTGCCATTTATTTTAATCAGCCATGCAGCGCTGATGGATTCAAGGACGGTGGGGTGGATGTCGGTACTGGGAGTTGGGTTGGTGTTGATGCGGTTCGGCGCGCTGCGGCGGTGGTTTGGGCAACTGAACCTCCCGCCGCGCGCGCTGATTGCCGGCGGACTGATCCTCACAGTGAACGTCATTTGGCTTTGGGTGTATCGCGATCTGCAGGAGGAGCGGACGCCGGTCTGGGGACCTGCCCACGAGATGCACGAGTGGAGTTGGCTGTTGATTTTGCCAGCGCTGTTGATGTTAGGGGGTGTCCTTCCAATCGCCAAGGAGGTGGGAAGAAGTTTGCTGCCGCAACACCGCTGGCTTCCCTTCGGCTTCTTTGGGCTGTGGATCGCGGGTACGGCTGTGCATCTCTACAGCCTGACCTACATGTATGATTTTGTTTTGCGCCGGGAATTGCTCGCCCCATCGCTTTGTGTTCTGGCCTGGCTGGCAGCCTGGCGCACTTCAGATTTCCTGAAGCATCTCCATCAGGGCGTGTCGCGCACGCTGCTGACGCTGCCACTGATCGCGGCGCTTGTCGCGGGCGGGGGAGACGTCGAAGTGCTGATGGTCCTGGCCGGTGCGAATGCGGTTGTCTATGCGGCGTTCTGGATGCGCCGTGACGCACGGTTTGTCAGGCATTTGCTGTTCGCGTCGCTTGTCATGTTGGGGGCGTGCCTGCCATCGAATTCATTCGGCACGCTGCCGCGGTTTGATCGGCCAATGCTGCTTTCACTGGCAGTCGGATGTTACCTGGTGTTGTGGACGGCGTTGTCGCGACAGCCGAAGGCCGGAGTGCTCGGCGCGCTGCTGTGTGCCATCAGTGCAATGTTTTGTGGTCGCGATGTGGCGGGAATCCAGCACGTGGCGTTGCAGCTGGCTCTTGTCTTTCTGCTCGTTCATAGCGTCCGATGGGACGACATGTTGCACGACGGTGCGCGTGCGGTGCGGACGGTTGCGGCGATTCTCTGGGTGGCGCATGCGTTGGTTTGGGTGCATGCGGGTGCATCGGGCTGGATGACTTGCACTTTTTCAATTGTGGTTGTTATTGCGTGCGCTGTGGTTCGAATTTTCCGGGGCCGGTGGGAGTTCCAAATTCTGCTTACGAGTGCAGTCCTGGTTGGGCTCGCCGGTCCCGGTCATGTGTTGGTTGGGGTGATGCGGTCAGCTCCCGGGGGTATGTTGGCCATCCTCGGGAGCTTTCTGCTCTTCGCCATCGGCACCGGTGCCGCGCTCATCAAACATCGCTGGCATGAATCGCAAGAGAAGGGTTCCTAGCCCGCGGAGCGCGATCAGATGAAACTCACATTAGGACGCCACCGTCGCGGATAACTCAAGGAGCGTTGACCTGAAATTCGTATCGGCCTGAACCGATTTCGCACACAACCCGGGAACCCTCCTGTCGCGCCGCAGCGTTCAACGGCCGTCCTCCTTCTGTCACAGAATTAATCGCGGTCGCAGGAATGAATACGCGAGCGGTTGTATTCGGAGGAATCTCCACCTTCAACGCGAATCGTCCGTCCTTGCGGGTCCAATGACTTTCTATAGGTCCGCGGATCGAATTGTACCTCGCCCGCGCCCAGGTCATGCCGCCAACAGGTTGCGGACGGATGATGATCTTCTTGAAGCCGGGTCCGCTCGGATCGCAATCGATTCCGGCAAGGTCCTTGTAAAACCATTCCGTGATGTGGCCGAGCATGAAGTGGTTGTGCGACGTCGTCAGGTTGGCATCCCAGGCTTCAGTCAGGCTCGTTTCGCCCTTCTTCAGCATGTAACCGTAGCCGGGTTTGTCGTCCTGGTTGATCATGCGATATACCACGTCCGAACGGTCTGCCTTTGCCAATGCCTGGAGCAGGAAACGATACCCGATGTCGCCCGCTGTCATGAGGTGGTCGCGGGCCTCGAGGTCGCCAATCAAAGCGTTCAACACTGCGTCGTGCGATGGCGGTTCAGCGATTCCAAAAACAAGCGGCAGGGCGTTCGCGCATTGGGAACCCGTGGCGTAAGTGGAATTTTCCGTATTGAAGAAGGTTGAATTGTAACTGGCGCGGATCTCTCCAGCGCGTTTGCGAAAATGCGCGGCGTCTTCGGCGTTGCCCAGCAGCGTCGCGATCTTCGCCAGCAATTCTGCGTCGTGGAACAGGAACGCTGTCGCTGTCACGGGCGGGGGAGTGTGCTGCGGAGCGCCGGATTTTTTCGGTCCCAGGTCAAACCAATCGCCCAGTCCCTGCGCGAGGATGTTGTTGGTGGCAAGGCTCTCCAGGTACGCGAAGTAACGCTTCATGTCAGCGTAATGCGTGCGCAGAAGATGAACGTCGCCGCAAAACTGGTATTGCTGCCAGGGCACGATGATGAACGCGCTGCCCCATTCGGCGGCGCTGCGGAAGGCTCCCTTGAATTCCGTGAACTCAGGCGCAATGTTCGGCACGAGCCCGTTTTCCAGTTGCGCGTCCGCCATGTCATTCATCCCTTTCGTGAACATGCGCGCCATGTCGAATTCGTAACGAATGGCGGGACCGTTCAGGTGATACTGCTCGAGCCAGCCGAGCTTCTCGCGATGCGGACAGTCGGTCAGGACGGAAACCATGTTCGCTCTCTGCGCCCATCTCACAAGATCCCGAATGCGGTTGAGCAGGGGATTGGAGCATTCGAATTCTCCAGTGGCCGCCGCATCTGCATGAATGACGACTCCTTCGAGGGACTCGATTTGCGGAAGGGAAGACGCTGCGGTTGGCGCGGTGAGCGTGGCCTCGAGATATCTGCAACCCACATAATAGAACTGCGGGAACCATTCCTCCGGATCGTCCGTGGACTTTGTGTATTGCCACCACGACAACCCTCGGTTGGTGCTGCCCATCGTGGATCGCAGGATCGAGCCATCGGGATTTACGACTTCGGCGGGGATGAGCCGCACGGTGCTGCCCGCAGGACCGCTGACGCGAATGCGTGGCATGTAGGACGTGTTCTGGCCGAGATCGTAAACGATTTTGCTCGGCGCCAGCTTGGTTTCTCCAATCGGCCTGCGGACCTCGATTTCACGGATGGGTTCGACGGAGGCGCTGTGCCCCCGCAATTTTCCGCCGGGACGCACAACGTGAACTGAAGGTGTCCAGCCGCGATCGTCGAAACCAGGCTTGTCCCAGCCAGCAGGAATTAGTCGCGCGTCATAGTCTTCGCCTCCAAAAATGCTCGAATATGTAATGGGTCCCGGATGCGTGCGCCAGGTTGGATCCGTTGCAAAGGTTTCGTGTGTGCCGTCCGCGTATTCGATTTCCAATTGCGCGATGGCGCGCAGCGGGCCGAACGAGCCCGTGAACTTCGCGAAACGGTTGCGGCGTTGCACGTGATACATGCCGTTCCCAAGCGTGATGCCAAGCGCGTTGGTTCCGGGTCGGAGCAGCGGGGTGATGTCGCGCGTGTCGTAAAGGATGGTGTCGTTGTAATCGGTCCAACCCGGCGAGAGCAACTCGTCGCCAACCTTCCGGCCGTTCAGGTTCAATTCGTAATGACCAAGTCCGGAGACGTGAATAATCGCGCGTTTGATTCCTGGCTTGGCGCGGATTTCCTTGCGCAGCAGGAGCGCTTCGGAAGTGGCAGGCGCACAGATCCATCGTGCCTTCCAGCCAAGGGGCGGATCATCCTGTCCCGCGGTTTGCCCGGCGGGGCCAAAGAGACCCATGGTCCAGCGCTGCGCGGGGGCCCACGCGGAAGGGGTGCCGTTGGCAGCCCAAACCCGCACGGTCCAGAATACGTCCTGTGACGGTTTCAAATCCCTGCCGCGATACTCAATATGCAGGGATTGGTCGGACTGCACCTTGCCGCTGTTCCACAAATCGGCCTCTGCCTCGTTCAACAGGTTCGTGGTGGTCGCAGCCAGGATTTGGTAGCCAGTCTGAAGCTGCGCTCGTTCCACACTCTCAAGTCTCCAGGAAAGGCGCGGTTGGCGAGTGTCGATGCCAAGTGGGTTTGTGGAGTATTCGCACTGCAGGTGGACTGGAATCAGCGCGGCAGTGCAGGGGAATGTGAGTAGGAGGCAAAACAGCGCCAGTAGCGCCCGTTTCGGAAACTGTCCTGCCCTCCGCAGTGGGCTGCCACGGAGGACGGGCTGTATCGCCGGCTTCCCAGGGGGAAGGGCGATGTCGGCGGGCGCAGGTTTGGAAACCTGCGATACAGCAGACTTGGAAGTCTGCGCCACGGGAGCGGCAGATTCCGATGCCTGCGCGGCAAACGGTTGTTCCTCGATAATCATTCTTTCAGCAATTCCCGGAACTGCGGTTGCAGGCCTGCGTTGCGTTTCACGTTTTCCGACACCATCGGCCCATTGTTGTCCCAGACGTTGCCCGGCCCGTTCGCGTTTTTCAGGAAGCGTTCCTCGGGACACCAATTGTCACGGACCGTGATGTGCGATGAACCTTCGTCTAGATACAGATAGAACCAATGGGAAGGGTCAGAGACGTAGGGGCTCATGGTGATGCTGTGAACGTGATTGCTTGCGATCAACGTTCCAGGTTGCGGCGACAACGTGTAAATGCCCGCGGTGTCACACATGCGCGTCGCGACCTTGTGAATGTGATTTGCGACAATCCGGTTGTCGCGCATGACGTTCGGAGCCTTGTTCCAGCCCCATCCCATGCTGATGCCCGTGTAGGACGTGTTGCTGATGTCGTTGTGTTCGACGGAAATCTCACGGCCGAAACCAACCGCAATTCCGACGCAACCCCAGTCTTCGTTTGCGGTGTCAGTCAGGACGTTGTTGGCAACGCGGTGGCGTGTCGCTATTTCCCGTTCGTCGGTTGGATTAAAGGGGCGATGCGTTTCGAAGCCTGGATCGGCGAACTCCCCCAGTTGAATGCCATTGCCGCCAATGTCGCGGAACACGTTGCCTTCGATGATCCCGTCGTGCGTTCCGTCATGCACATCAAGCCCGGACATCGCGAGATGTTCGAATCGGCAGCGTTCCAGGTGAAAGTGGCTGGCGTTTCTAACAGAGACCGCGCCAGGCGGCCGTCCGAGCCAGCCCTGGTTGTCGAGACCAGCCGAATGATCGCGCGTTCCCTTGGGCGAAAGTTTGTAGGCGTCGAGAAGATACATTCCGGCCTGCAGCGGGACGTGACCCTGCAGCGACGGGCGCATCCAGGTGGTGTGTGCGAAGCGCATCCCCCGGAAATGGATGTGCGACGCGGGATGATCGCGAGTTCCCTCGGCTTGGACCAGGGTTTCAAGCACGGGCGCAATGATCTCTGCTGTCTCAAGGTTTTCGCCCGAACGTGGCCAATAGCAGATCTGTCCTCCCGGATATTCCTGGAACCATTCGCCGGGTTCGTCGAGGAACTCGATCGCGTTCGCAAGGAAGAACGGCGCGCCGTTCGTGCCCATGACGGGTTGCGGCCACGGATGCTCGCACTGCAATGCGGATTCAGGTTGATGAAATCGAAGCCTGGCTGCATTGCCGGGATGCTCGATTTGCGATACACGGCAAATCGCAATTTCCCACTGCTGATGAAAAATAATTTCTAGGGGTCCCAGCGGATCCTGAATGCCAAGCAACGACGCGGCGGGGATTTGGGCGAAGCAGTTCGTGCGATCCCAGACAATCATGCGATGCAATTCGTTGCCGTTCGGATTGCGCGCGCGGACGGCCTTGCGGTCGTTGATCCACAATTGCCGAAACTCGACGATCCGTCCGCCAGTTCGCGGTGCGGGTGCAACCCACACATGTTCCCGTGCTGAAGCGGGGACTTGTTGCAGGCCTGTGCCTTTTCGCCAGCCGCGAACTGCAATGCCACCGCTCAACGTTGGCGCTGCGCCTGGCGCTGCTTCGATGACAGTCGGACTTTGCGCGGTTCCAGAATCTTCAGAACGAAAGAGCAGGGGAGCGGTGAGGCGATACGTGCCGCTTTCAACAAAAATGCGAATGCCGCTGTTGATCGAAGGATGGTTCAGGCGGCGCAAATCGCGGGCCTTGCGCTGCGCGATGTGCAATGAAGCCAAGGGCTGGTCACGTGTGCCGATATTTGTGTCGGACCCGTTTGGCGAAACCCAGAGTTCAGCGCGAGCCGGTTCCTGTGCGTATGCAGAAAACGCACAGCAGAGGGCGCACAGCACGATGTGGAGCGCGACTCTGCGCAGCGCAGACATCCTAGTCTCGTGGACAGGTTTCCTTGCCTGCTTCTGCGTTCCACGCTCGGCCGGTTTGGAATCCGGCGATACAGCCCGTCCTCGGTAGCAGCCTGCTGCGGAGGGCGGGACAGGTTCGGGAACCTGCGCTACGATGTGAAATACGTTCACGTGGCGAGACCTTCAATCTTCAGCACGTGCGCATGCTGGCTCGGCGGATCTTCAGGCAGCTGAACCACAAGGCCTTTCGCGTTGTGTTCCCATTTGGGGTTTCCCTCTGCGCCCAACAGGCGAATGGATTGAATCTTTCCCTCAACAAAGGGTTTGCCCATCCCAAGCTGCGAGACGGTGATTTCCTTCCCAGGCCAGCTCATGAAGAATGCATAAAGCGTCGAACCCTTCGTGGTGAAGCGTGTGACGCCGCCGCCGAAATCCTTGAGGCTCGCTTCGTTGTATTTGACACCGGGAACTTCTTTGACGAGTCCGCCTTCACCAAACGTTTTCCATGGACGCGTGTCGTAGATCGCTTCGCTGTTGACTGCCATCCACTGCGTGATTTCGTCCAGAATCTGGAGTTCCTTGGCGTCGAGTGCGCCGCTGTTAGGCAAGGGAAAGTTCAAGAGCAGATTGCCATTTCGGCTGACAACATCGACAAGCATGTCGATCACGCGCTTGGGTGTCTTGTAAGTTGCTTCCTTGTCGTAATGCCATTTCCCGACGCACGTGCAGAGCTGCCACGGTTTGGGCCAGATTCCTTCAACAACGCCGCGTTCCTTGTCGAACACGCACAGGCCTTCAGCAGAATCCTCCTCGCGCTTGCTGGTGATTACGGCTTCGACGCGGCCGTCGTGGTTGCGCGCACTTTGATTGTAAAGATGCGCCACCAGATCCAGGCCCCATTTGCCGAACGGGATTTGCCCGTCGGTGTAAACAATGTCTGGCTGGCTCTGGTCAATCAGATCCGAGATGCGATTGAACCATTCTTGTTTCCACTTGTCGGGAATTCCTTCCTCATCCCAGGGAAGCTGCCGGTAGATGGTTGGGCAATCGCCATAAAGATCGTGATACTCAGGATTGATCCCGTCGTAGGGCACGCCGGCAAAAGGACCTTCCTTGTCCGCGCTGCGTGAAACAGACATCCATTTGTAGGCCATCCAGAGGTGGTCGCTGACACCGAAGCGGAGCCCGTGGCGGAGGGCGGCTTTGCGGAATTCCGCGACCACATCACGCTTGATGCCCATATTGACCGCGTTCCAGCGCGTGTGTTTTGAGTTCCACATGTCGAAGTTGTCGACATGGGCGCCCATGCTCATGAAATAGCGCGCCCCTGCTTTTTTGTAGAGGCCGACGAGCCGTTCGGGATCGAAGCCGGCTCCTTTCCAGGTGGGAATGATGTCTTTGTAGCCGGTCCTGGACGGATGGCCGTAGGTTGTTACGTGGTAACGGTTCTGGCGCGAGCCTTCGATATAGAGGTTACGGGCATACCAATCCCCGTATTCGGCCGCGGACTGCGGACCCCAATGCGCCCAGATGCCAAACTTTGCATTCGGAAACCAGTCGGGGATGCGGTAGGTTGAAAGCGATTCCCGGGTCCCGCTGAATGGACGGGCTTGTGGCTCAGGCAATGTATTGGCCAGCATTCGCGGGACGCAGAAGGCGGGCGCGGCTGCTGCGAGCAGCTTGATTGCGCGGCGCCGCGAAATGGGTTTTGAAACCGGTACGGCCTGAAGTTGTGGCTGCATTTTTTTCATGGGTGACAATGCAATCAGGCGCGGCAGTTCGGTGCGTGGTTACAGTTGTCTCGGTGCTGAACGATATATAGCGGGGCGACGCCGGCACGCGCAGCAGAAAATTGTGATTGGCACTTTTTGTAAACGTTTTGACATTTTTGGGATTACAGAATTCGGCATGATGCAGTATCAATGCTACGTTCCTCAAAACGCTTAACATGAGAATGTCGGCAGCAGAAAAAGAGCTGAGTGTGCCCGGCGGTTTCCAAGTGGCAACGTGGACTGGTGTGAAGCGGATTTGATACTTTCGAAGATCTCAAAATGGACACGTTCGATTTCACCCCCGCCCGGAAAAAAACCCTGCAACCGGGATTCACCCTCATCGAATTGCTGGTGGTCATTGCCATCATCGCCATTCTTGCGGCGATGCTCCTGCCGGCGCTCAGCAAGGCCAAGCAGAAGGCGCAGGCGATTTCGTGCCTGAACAACACCAAGCAGTTGACGTTGGGATGGTTAATGTTTCCGCTCGACAACAATGACAAGCTGCCCAATGAGCGGCCGGTCGCTGGGTTGATGGATTGGACGATGAACCCGGACAATACCAATGCCTTCCTCCTCGTTTCCGAAGATCAGTCTCCCCTGGCCAAATACGTGAAGAGCGCCCGAGTCTGGAAGTGTCCCGCGGACAGTACTCCCGCGCCGAATGGAGAGCGCGTTCGCAGTCTGGCCATGAACGGCGCGATGCATGGCAGCGGAGTGACTGTTCCACCAAGTCCGGATTCCTCATGGCCGCTCGGCCGCAGGTACCAGTCACTGGTATCCAAGACAACGCATATCCGCTCGCCTGTTGATGTTTTTGTGGCTGTCGACGAGCATCCCGACAGCATCAACGATTCAATGTTCATGTTCGATCCAGGCAAACTTCCCGGTCTCGCCACATGGCGCGATTTGCCAGCCAGCTATCATGGCGGGCCCAACGGGTCTGCAGGTTTTTCTTTCGCTGACGGTCACTCAGAGATTCATCGATGGATGGTGGGCTCAACCAAACAGCCTATCAGGCGACAACTCAAACCTTGGGGCACGTCTTTGGGCTCGGGAGAGGAGAACGCCGATTTGCTGTGGATGAGCGACCGTATGCCATGGAATTGATCGCGATTCGACGCTGACTCTTTAAGCCCGGCCATCCACCTGCTAGGTGCGCCGGGTTTGTTTGCTAACCCAACACAAAGCAGACCGACAACTATGAAACCCAATCCAACTTCGGGTCCATCTCGTGGCACGTCGTGCCATGCTCCTCGCGCAACTCTCGGCCGTATTTTGTGCGCGACGGCAGTCGCCGTTTCTTCTCTTGCGCTGTCGCCGTTTAACGCAGCGGCCCAGGACAATCAGGTCTGGCCTTCGCTGGTCCGAATGACCGTTCCTGCCGGGCAAAGCGGAACGATGACGAATTTGATCTGGGCCCAAACCACCGGGTCCGTGACGGTTGCCGTCGGAACATTGCCTGCCGGTGTAACGAGCGCCACGATTGTTGGGCCGTCCACAATCAATGGTCCCGTCGGATCCGCGACGCTCGTGGTGAATTATAACGGCAGCGTTCCGCAATCGGGTGTGAACGCAATCGAGATTTTAGCCTCAGGTTCGCTTACCTACCGGCTGCCGATCCCGATTCATTCCGCGAAGATCTGGAATGGAAACACAAACAATACAATCTGGACGACCGCGGCGAACTGGTCAGGCAGCTCTCTGCCAACCCCAAACGATGTCGTCGTGTTCCCGAGTTCGGGTGCGAGTGACCACGGAACGAATTATTTTACGAACGTGCTGGTGTCGAGCAGCCAGGAGGTCGCAGGGATGCGCTTCACCCATGGCGCCGAGGAAAACGACCAGGCGTATGGCATGGAAATCGTATCGGGTGCCACGCTCGCTGTCACGGGCACGGCAGGTTTTTCCCTTCTTCAGGACTCGATCAACCGCGCGGGAGCAATCGAGGTTTTCTATTCGGGCGGAGGCGCGCTGGTCGTCAGCAACGCACAGGCTACTGTCTCGCTCCTGAAGGAAGCCGGCCAGAACTCCACCCTCAACATGAGCCGGCTGAACACGTTTGTTGCAGATGTGAACCGCATTGGATTGGGTGATTATCGCCTCTATCCGTATTACACGAACAACGGCTACTCGTCGCGTGGCGGCACGGCCACAAATTCGCGGCCTTCACGTTTTATTCCGCAGGTCACACTCGCCTTGACCAACTATCTCCGGGCGACACACGTTGACGCCAATAACTACAACGACCCCGTGGTACGCGATTACGCATTGGCCATTAGCAACAGCGAAGAACAGGGGCTCGGCAGCGGCAGCCAGTTCAGTTTCATCCTGGGACGAACCAACGTGTTTTTGATGGACAGCATTGTCTTCGGCCATTCTGTGGCGAAGGCGGAAAGCGACACGCGCGTCATTTTCAACTCAAATACCAACATCATTCCGGCGGGAAGCTCGCCCGTCGCGTACTTCCGAAATGCCGATGGCGTGAGCCGCATGTCTGTTGTCGCGTTCGGCGACAACTCTGGAAACAGCGGCGCAGGGTCTGGAAGCAAAGTGAATGTGAATTTCAACGCGGGAAGAGTGGATATGCTCGTGGATAGGTTGTATCTCGGCCGTGATCGCCTGGAGTCGCAGGACAATGATACAAGCCAGGCTGAGTTGCGAATGGCGGATGGCGTCATCGATGCGAACATCGCCTACATCTCGGCCCAGGAACTCGGGAACAACATCATCCCTGTGGACGAACAGGGCAACGATGCGAGCGGTGAAGTCTACGGAACTCTCGTGGTCAGCACCAATGGCGTGTTCCGTGTCAATGATACCCTGCACCTTGGCTACACAACAGCCGACGCAGGCGACAAGCGGGCAGCCGAGACAGGCAACGGTTCGATCGAGATCAACAACGGAGGACTGGTAATCGCCAGCAACATTTTCATCGGGGGAGTGACGAAGGTTTCGGGCAACAATCGTATTTCAATCACAGGCGGAGGCGAGTTGCGGGTGTTCAGTGAAATTGGCCAGCCAGACAAGTGGTTGAACACTCTTTCGATGTCCGATTCCAAGCTCACGCTCTTGCTCGATGGCTCGAAGACCACTCCCTATATTTATGCAACCAATGTCGTCACCGCGGGTAATGGAAACACGATCAACATTGCCTCGGTGATTAACGTAAACACCTTTCCATTGCAGGTGCCCATCATCCAGTACACCTCAGCTTCGCCGAATTTCGGTGTGACGATGCCGCCAGGCGTCTTTGGTTACGTGGTGAATAATACTGCGAACAGCACGATTGACATCGTAATTCTGAACACGGCGCCCGTTAACCTCGTTTGGAACGGCTCGCCCGGAACAGACTGGACTACGACCTCATCCAACTGGAAAGGTGGGGGAATCTTTGCCAATGGTGACGCTGCGACGTTCGACGACACTGCAGCGAACTCTAGCGTAACCCTGCCAGGCCAGGTGTTTGTCGGCGGTGTTGGCGTGCTCGTTACCAACAACACCCTGTCCTACTCGTTCAACGGCGCTGGCATGATCGGCGGCACTGCCCCCATGAACAAATGGGGCACGGGCTCGCTCGCGATTAACGCATTGAGCGAACTGCCTTTGACAGTTCATGAGGGAACCGTGACCGGCAGTGGAGCAATCGGTTCCACTGTCGTGAGCAGCAACGCGGTGCTGAACTTCTCGGGTAGCATTACACGGCTCGTGTCACCCGGAATATCGACGCTTCAAGCTGGCGCTACCGTCGCGAACGGCGTGACTGTGAACGGCGGATCATTGACGACATCCGGTTCAATCACCGGCACCGTCCAGGCCGCGAATGCCCAAATGACCGTAAACCAGGGTGGTGTGATCGTGACACGCGTTCCAAGCACTTCAACGATTCAAGGAACCAACACCACGGTGACGCTCAACGGCCGCTGGAACAACGGCATCATTGGCGGACCCAATGGTACTTATCGAATCGACCTCCTCGGCCGCATGAACGGCATCGGTGGCATCTTCACTGGCACAGCGGATATCAACCACACTGCTGGCGCAGCCCCCGCCTACTGGTCGCGGCTGGTAATCGGTTCCGGAGGAATTCTTTCTCCCGGTACCCCAGGGACAATCGCTGCGTTCACGAATCAATCGCAACTGGATTTCACGCCGGGTTCCGTAATTGAAATCGACGTCAATATGGATTCCGCCCCTGGCTCGAATCCTTTTGGCAATGCTCCGACGCTTTCCACAACGGCCAAGAGCTCTGATGTGATCTACACTTCACGCTGGTCCACCCGGACTGGAACGCTTCGCATGAATCGCCTTGGCAACACACCCTGGACGAACGGCACGGTGATCAAGATTCTCAGCAAACCTTTCGAACAGTTCGGCGGCGGATTCCGAAATCGTCCGTTCGACAACACGGAAACACAGCTTCCTGTGATGGATCCTGCCTCGCCCGGATTGGGACTCGTCTGGGATCGCAGTGACTTTGCGACGAACGGCATCATCCGTATCTCCGCAACGGCGACTAATCCAATCCCGCTGTCAGTGATTCCATTCGACGGCACGAACGTCACATTCAATTGGCCGAGCAGCCACATTGGCTGGGAGTTGCTGACGCAAACCCGCGCGCTCACAAACGGTTTGAGCATGGCTCGCACGAATTGGAGCGTCGTCGCCGGGTCGATCTTCACCAACTCAATCACGATCACCAACTGGATCAATCGTGACAATGGCGCTGTGTTCTATCGCCTTGGGCATCCGCAGTTTTAGTTGACTGTCCTGTTGTTGTGCCGGTGCGGCGCGTTGCCGCACCGGCGCTTTCATGTTCGCTGATCAGACCGAAATCGTTATGGCTTCAATGTTTTCTCAATGCGCAGCCGCTTTGTTCGTCGTTTCAAGCATCGGTTCCGG
The DNA here is from genome assembly GCA_035629175.1 of Verrucomicrobiia bacterium. Lineage (NCBI taxonomy): Bacteria > Pseudomonadati > Verrucomicrobiota > Verrucomicrobiia > Verrucomicrobiia bacterium. The sequence goes on from DASPIL010000029.1 coordinate 34,522, forward strand.
AGTCGCCAACCTCCATGCTGCGCCGGCAGCCGCGCCTGAAGGCGGGCGACGTCAACTCGCATTTCCTACTGCAGAAGGCTACGGGCGTTTTGCAGTCGGCGGCAGGGGGGGCAGGGTGATCAAGGTGACGAACCTGAACGACAGCGGGCCCGGCTCGCTGCGCGCGGCAGTTGAGGAAGAGGGCCCCCGCACGGTGGTGTTCGATGTTTCGGGGCTCATCACGCTGGATTCCCGGTTGATCATTCGAAAAACCAACTCATACCTGACGATCGCAGGCCAAACTGCGCCAGGCAAAGGCATCTGCATCCGCAATTACAACATGGGCATGCTGGGGGCGAGCAACGTGATCATTCGGTACGTTAGGGTTCGCCCGGGCAACACGTCGGGCCAGACTCTCGATGGCATGGGCATGGCCAGCAGCGATGATTGCATCATTGATCATTGCTCCATCAGCTGGACCCTGGACGAGTCGTTCAGCTCGCGTGGCGCCAAAAACATTACGCTTCAACGCACGCTCATCTCTGAGGCTCTCAACGAAGCGGGGCACAAGAAGTATCCGCCAGGCACCCAGCACGGTTATGCCGCAAGCATCGGCGGCGACATCGGAAGCTTTCATCACAACCTGCTGGCGCATTGCGCCGGTCGGAATTGGAGTCTGGCCGGCGGCCTCGCCAAACCCGATAATACGTATGCTGGCCGTCTCGATATCCGAAACAATGTTGTTTACAACTGGAAGAACCGCGCAACCGACGGCGGCGCGCATGAGGTGAACTTCGTGAACAACTTCTACAAACCCGGCCCGGCCACACAGCGGTTTCATGCGTTGAATGCGCAATACGGCGGCTTCAAGGGATCACAACGTTATTACGTTGCCGGAAACGTCATGCCCGGACATTTCGGAGTCGACGAGCAGGAAAAAGGACGTATCGCAACGACCGAGCGCGGAGGCACGGTTCCCACAGAATACAGCCCGTGGTCCGACCGTCCGTTTTTTCAGCCTCATGTCACGACCCGTTCTGCCGATGAAGCCTTCACCAACGTCCTCGCAAATGTCGGATGCAATTTTCCTGCGCTGGATGAGCACGATCGGCGGGTGATTGCGGAAGTGCGGGACGGGACAGCGAAATTCAAGGGCAGCAAGACCGGTTTGCCTGGGTTGCCGGACTCCCAGGAAGACGTGGGCGGATGGGAAAATTATCCGGAAGTTTCACGGCCGGCAGGATGGGATACGGATAATGACGGCATGCCGAACGCATGGGAATCGGCCCGGGGATTGAACGCGGCCGACGCAGCTGACGGCAATGCGGATCGAAATGGCGACGGCTATACGAACCTCGAGGAATATCTCGGGTCGCTGGTGGGTGAATTTTAGCATTTGGCCCGCATGAACTGTTGTTGTCGTGAATAGTCCGGACGCCCGGCTGTATCAAATTTAGCAAATTTTTCGTCACAATCCGAATAGCATAACAATTGATGTGAACACGATGCGGCGCTTATAAAAGAATCCAGACATTTTCCAGAATCCAGAAACTCCCATAACCCCTAACCGAAAAGACGTATGACTAACCCGACAAAACTAGCGACAGTGCTTGCCCTGGCCCTGGGTGGAACGGCTCTCCAGGCGCAATCATTCACCTACATTGATCTTCAAGACGGCTTGAACTTTCCTGGTGCAGCCACAGCCGTGGACGCGACCACCGATAGCGACGCGACATGGGGATTGGGAGACGACGGCGCTGCCTACGGATGGCGCTACCGCACAACTGGGCCGGGAGTTCCCGCCTACAACGGCACCGCATACACGGGCAGGTATCCGAATCAGGGCGCCGGCGCACCCGATCCTGGCCTGTATATGCCACTCTCCGGTCTGTTGCCGAACACGGAATATTTCGTCCGGGTTTACGCGATCTACGCGCAGAACAGCACGAACGCTGTCGTATCCTCCCGTCAAAAAGCCGGTGCTGAGTTCAGCGTCGATGGCGGAACAACGTGGTCTATTGTCGACAACCTGGGAGGCGCAACGTTGAATTGGGTGGACAACTCCACAGCATTGGGCGCTCCGCGCGACGGCACGGCGGGTGACACTCGGGCTTGGGCATTGCTTCCCTTCATGCTGGAAACCGATGCTTTGGGCAATGGCCGCCTCGATGTCCGCCTTCCGCAGTTCCTGACCGGCGGCCTGGGACAGGATCGCTTCAGCTTCGACGGAATCGCGATTGCCGTGCCCGAACCCACGAGCTTCGCTTTGATCGGCCTCGGCGCCGCCGCCATGCTGATCTCCCGCCGCCGTCATTGATTGTTTGTTGGGTTAGTGATTGTGCAAGCCGCCCCGGATCCGGGGCGGCTTCGTTTTAAGGGCCGGCGCGCAATGCAGCGGGCCGGGATATGGATGTTCAATACTGATGTCAGCCTTGCCCGTCATTGATATCTGTGTGCTGCTGGCTTACCTCGTGGGCGTGGTCGCTCTCGGCCTTTGGTTTGGACGGAAAGGCCTGAGCTCGGAACAGTTCATGGCAGCGGGCCGCCGCATCCCGGCTTGGGCCGTCGGTTTGTCAATTTTCGGAACCTACGTCAGCAGCATCAGCTTTCTCGCGCTTCCAGGAAAAGCCTTCGCCACAAACTGGAACGCCTTCGTGTTCAGTCTCTCGATTCCTGTAACGACGTGGTTCGCGGTAAAATACTTCGTTCCGTTCTACCGTCGATCGGGTGAAGTCTCGGCTTATCAGCATCTCGAGAAGCGCTTCGGGCCGTGGGCAAGAACCTACGCTGTGGTCTGCTACCTCCTGACCCAACTCGCCCGGATGGGAACGATACTTTATCTGCTCGCCCTTGCCCTGGCGCCGCTCACCGGCTGGAGCATTCCCACGATCATCCTTGGCGCGGGACTGCTCGTGATTGTTTACACGCTTGTCGGGGGCATGGAGGCAGTGATTTGGACCGACGTCGTCCAAAGCATCATCTTCATTGGCGGTGCATTTGCCTGCGTGGCTATTCTGCTGTTTGGAATGCCTCAGGGCCCGGCGCAACTCTTCGAGATCGCTTCGGAGCACAACAAGTTCAGCCTCGGCAGTTTCGATCCGGACTTCTCCACGATGACGTTCTGGGTGGTGCTGTTGAATGGCATCTTCATCAACCTGCAGAACTTCGGCATCGACCAAAGTTATGTGCAACGCTATCAGACCGCGAAGACAGACGAGGCTGCAGCCCGCAGCGTCTGGCTGGGCGCACTCCTCTATTTGCCGATATCCGCCGTATTTTTTTTCATTGGAACCGGATTGTTCGCATTCTACAGCGCCCGACCTGAATTGCTCCCCGCGTCGGTGGATGCGCTCAACAAACCCGATTCCGTCTTTCCACATTTCATTGTCGCGCAACTTCCAGTCGGGGTGACGGGTCTCGTAATCGCCAGCATCTTCGCCGCGGCTCAATCGACGGTTTCAAGTTCGGTCAATTGTTCTGCAACGTTGATCCTCTGCGACGTTTACCAACGCTATTTTCGACCTGCTGCCAGCGAATGGGAGTCGATGCGCGTCCTCCACGTGGCGACATTGGTGTTCGGTGTCGCAGGCATCGGAATGGCGCTCGCAATGATGCAAATTAAAAACGCATTGGATGCATGGTGGGGGCTCGCCAGCATCTTCAGCGGCGGCATGCTGGGTTTGTTCCTGTTGGGACTGCTCGCAACACGAGCAGGGAATAGGGCCGCTGCGGTCGGCGTCGTCAGCGGCGTGGTTGTCATTGCGTGGATGACTTTCTCCCCGCGATGGACGGGTTGGGGATCGTCGTATCGAAGCCCATTCCACACGTTGCTGGTAGTCGTAATTAGCACGCTGACGATTCTGCTGGTGGGCTGGATTGCCAGCATGTTCATGCGAAGGCGCCAATTGCAATTACCCGTTGAAACCCGGACGCCGCCTGGCGAGTCTGTCGAAAGGAAGCATTGAAATTTTCAGGAATCATACCGCCGATGGTGACGCCGCTGCTGGGCCGCGATGAACTGGATCGCGCCGGATTGGAGCGGTTGATCGAACGCATGGTGAACGCAGGGGTGAACGGTTTGTTCATTCTGGGCACGACGGGCGAGGGGCCCGGCCTGAGCTACAAGCTGCGCCGCGAGGTGATTGAACGCACTTGCAGGCAGGTGAACGGACGCATCCCTGTGTTGGTGGGCATTACAGACACGGCTTTTGTAGAATCGGTGAGTGTCGCGAAGGTGGCGGCTGATGCGGGTGCTGAAGCCCTCGTCGCGGCGCCGCCGTATTACATGCCGGAGGGGCAGCCGGAACTGCAGGAATATCTGAGTCATCTTCTCGATGAACTGCCGCTACCGCTCTTCATTTACAACATGCCGGCGCTGACCAAAGTGCCATTCGAGGTGGAAACGGTCCGCTGGGCAGTCGATCAGCCCAGGATCATCGGCTTGAAGGACAGTTCCGCCAACATGATCTATTTTCATCGTGCACTGGAATTGGCACGTGTCCGTGCTGGCTGGCCGGTTTTGATTGGACCCGAGGAGATGCTGTTTGATGCCATTCTCGCCGGCGGTCACGGTGGCGTCAGCGGTGGTGCGAATTTATTTCCACGGCTTTACGTTAAACTGGTGGAGGCGGCGCGGGCTGGGGACCTCCCTCGCGCGCTCCAATTGCATCAGGCGGTGCTGCGCGTCAGCGGATCCCTGTACCGCATCGGCAGGCATCCGTCATCAATCATCAAAGGGATCAAGTGCGCTCTCGCGTGTGTGGGCGTGTGTGAAGATTTCCTGGCCGAGCCGTTTCACCGATTTCGCAGCGAAGAGCGGATGCTGGTCGATATTCGCGTGAAAGAACTTCAGGCGGAACTTGAGGGAATGGGATTGGCGTGATGGGAAATGCGATTGCGAAACGCAGCGCCGGTTTCCAAACCGGCAAGGCGCTGACCGCGCCAGCGGGTAGCGAAACCTGTCCACCCACCGCAGTACTGCTACGGAGGATGGGCGATACAGCAGACTCGGATGTCTGCGCCACGATTCGCCGCTTCCTCGCTATCTCGATTCTCGTCCCGTTTCTCCTGATCTCATTCACGGCTGCCGCGCAACCGTCCGCTATCCTCCAGCCTGCCGCCTTCTCCCATCACGTGGAACGGTTCAATGCGATGGAAGACGAGAACGTTACGAACCTCATCTCCAATGCCGAATCCTCGCAGTGGCTGCAGGCGAACATCCCGTTCTTTGAATGTCCCGATCGCGAGGTCGAAGAGATCTATTACTTCCGATGGTGGTCGTTTCGCAAACACCTGAAGCAAACGCCAAAAGGATTCGTGTTCACCGAATTCCTGACGCCTGTCAGCCACGCCGGGGAATTCAACACGATCAGCTGCGCCGCCTCATTTCACGTCGCCGAATCGCGATGGCTGGCGGATCAGCGCTTCGTTGAGAACTACATTCACTTCTGGATGCGGGGGAACGACGGCAAACCTGCGCCTCATTTTCATCGATTCAGCAGCTGGTTTGCGGAAACGGTTTATGAAAGGTTCCTCGCCGACGGCGACAGGCAGTTCCTGATCGATTTGCTTCCCGATTTGGTTGGGGATTATCGCGCATGGGAGCAGGAGCGGCAATTGACCAATGGAATGTTCTGGCAGTTCGATGTTCGCGACGGAATGGAGGAATCAATCAGCGGCGGGCGGCGCGTTCAAAACGTTCGGCCAACCATCAACAGCTACATGGCGGCGAACGCGCGGGCAATCTCGAGGATCGCGCAGTTGGCAAATGAACCCCGAATTGCAACTGAGTTCGAATCGAAGTCTGAACGCCTGCGTGCGCAGATTCTCGAGACGCTCTGGAATCCCGATTCTGAATTCTTCGAAGTGCGCCGCCCCGACGGCAACCTGGCAGAAGTCCGTGAAGCCATTGGTTTCATTCCATGGATGTTCAACCTTGTCCCGCCCGAGGCGCGTTTCTCCGCAGCATGGCGGCAATTGATGGACGTCCAGGGTTTTCGAGCGCCCGCGGGGATCACCACGGCCGAGCGCCGCCATCCTGAATTCCGATCACACGGAATCTGGACGTGCGAATGGGACGGGGCGGTCTGGCCGTTTGCCACATCGCAGACGCTCTACGCGCTTGCGAATTTCTTGCGGAGCGAAGCAGCTGCCGCGACGAAACTTTCCACCGCAATCTACTTCGATCAGTTCGTAACTTATGTGCGAAGCCAATACGCGAACGGCAAACCGTTCATCGGCGAGTATCACGATGAAGTCACGGGCGGGTGGATCAACGGACGGAACGGCAGAAGCCGGTACTACAATCATTCGACGTTCGCGGACCTGTTGATAACCGGATTGGCGGGCATTCGCCCGCGGGCCGACAACATCGTGGAAGTGCATCCGCTGCTGCCGGAAGGAACGTGGGATTGGTTCTGCCTCGATCGCGTGCCATATCACGGTTCCGTGCTGACGATTGTTTGGGACAAGGATGGATCACGTTACGGGCGCGGTCCCGGCCTGCGTATCCTCGCAAATGGAACCGAGATTGCGAGGGGCAGCGCCCTGCAGCCGCTGACGGGGAGGTTGCCGTGAAAAACAATTGCATCGCGTTGCTTGCGTTTTGGTTTGCTGCCGCCTCGGTCTGCGCCGCCCCATTGCCTCCCATCATTTCGATGGGAACGAACGGGTTGCTGCGATACCACGATGACTCCGAAGGTGACCGCATTCCCGATTTCTCATCTTGCGGATATCGCGGAGGCGAGGCGGCAATTCCCGCAGCGACGGTTGTGATATTCGTCGACGCCCGCGGAGGCGACAGCACCGAGCGGATCCAGCGCGCGTTGAACCATGTGGCGACTTTGCCGCCAAACAGTGATGGATTACGCGGCGCTGTCCTGCTGTCCCGCGGCCGCCACGAAGTGTTCGGCAGTCTCGTGATCAGCAATTCAGGAGTGGTGCTTCGCGGTTCTGGAATTGGATCGGACGGGACGCAGCTCGTTGCCGCTGGAAATGACCGGCGCACGCTTGTTCGTGCTGCGGGGCGCGGTGACATCGTGCTGAAAAGCAACGCCAGCTGGCGCGTTGTGAATCCTTACGTCCCTGTTGGTGCGACAACGATTGAACTCGCAGGCAGCTCCGGCTTGAAAGCGGGTGATTCCGTGCGAGTGATCCGCCAGGGTACGGAAGCGTGGATTCATGAACTCGGCGCGCGGGAATTTGGCGGCGGCGTCGGCGGCGGATGGAGGCCGGGAACGCGAGACATAGCCTGGGATAGGGTTATCCAGTCGGTTCAGGCAAACACGATTTCCCTGGACGCGCCCATTACCACGGCCATTTCAAATGGGAACGCCACAATCCTGGCGGTCGAAACGTGGGCGGGCCGGGTGGAGCGAATCGGAATCGAGAATCTTGCGCTGGAATCCAGCTGGAATCGAGGCAATGCGAAAGATGAGGATCATTCCTGGTGCGCGATCACGATGGATAACGTGCGCGACGCGTGGGTGCGTCAGGTGACGTTCAAACATTTCGCAGGCTCGGCTGTGGCGGTTCACGAAACCGCCAGTCGCGTGACGGTTCAGGATTGCGTCTCGACTGAACCTGTTTCTGAGGACGGCGGATATCGGCGCAACACGTTCTTCACAATGGGCCAGCAGACATTGTTTCTGCGTTGTTATGCCGAGGACGGCAGGCACGATTTTTCAGCCGGCCATTGCGCTGCGGGTCCGAACGCATTCGTCCAATGCGATGCAAAACTTCCGTCGCAGGACAGCGGCCCGATTCAGAGTTGGGCGAGCGGCGTTCTCTACGACAATGTCAACATTGACGGCAATGCGATCACCCTTGGATTCCGTCCCGGCAACAACGCGGGAATCGGCTGGGCGGCTGCAAATTGCGTTCTCTGGAATTGCAGCGCGTCGGTGATCCGTGTGTGGAATCCTCCAGGCGCGCAGAACTGGTCGTTTGGATCGTGGGCTGGATTTGAAGGCGACGGCATCTGGCGCAGCTCGAACGACTTTATGGAGCCCGGCAGCCTGTTCGCCGCGCAGGTGCGAGAGCGGTGGGGCGGAGCAGCGATGGACCGTTTGCAACTGATGCCGCGTCCGCGCGAGGAATCGAGCAATCCACCGCTGAATCGTGCGCAGGAACTCGCCGCCGCGGCGCATCAACCGCCGCCGCATCTCAAGGACTACATTCTTGATGCATCGCACCGCGATCCACTTCCAGCCGAAGCCACGAACGCACGACGACTTGAAGACATCGAAAACAACAGTCCGGAAACAGGAGATGCAACTCATAAATCATCCATCATCAATCATAAATTAACCCTCACCAACGGCTGGCTGACCCTGAACGGCCGGCTCCTCATCGGCGGCATTCAAAACGTCACCTGGTGGCGCGGGAGTATTCGTCCGTCTGAAGCGGCGCAATTCGGAGTGAACGTGACGCGCTTTGTTCCAGGACGACCGGGCGCCGGGTTGACGGATGACCTGCAGGAGGTGTCGGACGTCATGCACGCGGGCGGCCGCGTGGCCCTGGACCATAATTACGGCCTTTGGTATGACCGTCGGCGTGACGATCACGAGCGCGTTCGCAGGATGAGTGGCGATGTGCTGCCGCCGTTTTACGAGCAACCGTTTGCACGAAGCGGGCAGGGGATCGGGTGGGATGGTTTGAGCCGTTACGACCTGACGAAATTCAATCCGTGGTATTGGAAGCGGCTGCGGGAATTTGCCAGCCTGGGCGAGCAACGCGGACAGGTGTTGTTCCATCAGAATTATTTTCAGCACAATATCCTCGAAGCCGGCGCGCACTGGGCCGACTTTCCGTGGCGTTCGGCAAACAACATCAACGACACGGGCTTCCCCGAGCCGCCGCCGTACGCGGGCGACAAACGGATCTTCCAGGCGGAACTGTTCTATGATGTGAGCCATCCCGTCCGGCGCGAACTGCACCGAGGTTACATTCGTCAATGTCTCGAGAACTTCACGAATTGCGCGAACGTAATCCACTTCACCAGCGCGGAGTTCACGGGGCCTTTGCACTTTATGCAGTTCTGGCTCGACACCATTGGCGAGTGGACGCGCGACGCAGCGCGGGCTTCGAAGCCTGCCGCGCCCCTGATCGCGCTGAGCGCCACCAAGGATGTCCAGGACTCGATACTGTCGGATCCAAAGCGTCGCGAAATCGTGGACGTGATTGATTTCCGCTACTGGTGGCGAACAGAGAACGGCGAGTTTGCGCCCCCCGGCGGGAAGAACCTGGCGCCGCGGCAGTTCGAGCGCCAATCGCGCGCAGGACGGCCGAACGAAACGTCGCTTGCAGGAATGGCAGCGGAGTATCGTGCGAAGTTCCCGGCCAAACCCGTTATCTGCAACTTTGATATCGCAGCCTGGGCGTGGCTTTGCGCCGGCGGATCACTGCCGCGCCTGCCACGAGACACCGCGCCCGAATTGCTGGACGCGATCCCATCAATGGCGCCCGCGCCGGATTTGTCGCGCCCTGGTGTGTTTGTATTGCGCGAGGAAGGCCGGCGACTGTTAGTATATGCGATGAATCACGACGTCCTGAATCTGGAGAATGTTGGCGGCAAGTACCGCATGCATTCGATTGACCCGCGGACAGGGGTCGTCACTCGTGGCGACGTCGTAACGATCGATGACCCGATCCGCGTTTCGACTCCGCTAACGTGGCTTGTGAAGGAAGAGCAATGAACTGTAAATCAACCGAAACGGTAGCGCAGGTTTCCAAACCTGCCCTGCCCTCCGCAGTAGGCTGCTACCGAGGACGGGCTGTATCGCCGGCTTCTGAGCCGGCAGAACGTGAACCGCGCGAGCAGGCAAGGAAACCTGTCCACCCTTCGCAATATTGCTACGGGAGACAGGCGATACAGCAAACTCGGAGGCCTGTGCTACGAAATGCGCTCGCAAGCGCAATTGCGCTCCTCCTTTTCGTTGCACTCGGCGCATCCGCGGCGCCCCACGTCAACATCACCATTCCCACCAACGCGAGTCCCCGCGTTGTCTTTGCCGCTGAACGCCTCGGTCTTGCTTTGCAAGCGGCGGGCCTCCAGGGAACGGTTGGCCAGGCGCCTTCCACAAACGGTCCGTCCATTCGTTTTCGACAACGGACCGACCTGCGGCAGGACCTTGGCCACGAAGGTTTCCGGCTCGAATCATCCAACAATATTTTGACGATCACTGCGGCTGCGGATTCGGGTCTGCTTTACGGAGCAGTCGATGCGGCCCGTCGCATTCGCGAAGAACGACGACTCCCGCAGTCGATCAACGTAGCCGACACACCTGCGATGGCCCTTCGCGGTGTCTGCGTTGCCATGCAGAAAACATCGATCCTGCCAGGCCGCCGTGTTTACGAATATCCTTACACGCCCGAGTTGTTCCCCTGGTTTTACGACAAACAGTTGTGGTCCGAGTATCTCGATGTCCTGGTCGAGAATCGCATGAACTCCCTCTACCTCTGGAACGGCCATCCGTTCGCGTCGCTCGTTCGATTAAAGGAATATCCCGAGGCCGTGGAAGTTCCCGATGATGTATTTGAAAAGAACGTTGAAATGTTCCGCTGGCTCACCACGGAATGCGACAAGCGCGGCATCTGGCTCGTGCAGATGTTCTACAACATCTTCCTGCCCAAACCGCTTGCCGAGAAGCACGGTGTTCCCACGCAGCTCTCCGCGCCAACGCCGCTTTCCTCCGATTACACACGCAAATCCATTGCCGAATTCGTGAAGCAGTATCCGAATGTGGGCTTGATGGTTTGCCTTGGGGAGGCGTTGCAGGGCACCACCAACCAGATCAGTTGGGCCACCAGCACGATTCTTCCCGGGGTTCTCGATGGCATGAAAGCCGCCGGTTTGAGGGAGCAGCCGCCCGTGGTGATTCGCACGCACGCGATGAATCCCGAGGCAATCATGCCGGCGTGTTTCGCGGTGTACACGAATCTGTTTACAGAAACCAAATACAATGGCGAATCGCTGACCACTTACGAGCCGCGTGGCAAGGCAGCGCAGACGCACCTGAATATGGCCGCGCTCGGGTCGCACATCGTCAACGTCCACATCCTTTCCAACCTGGAACCGTTCCGCTACGGCGCGCAGGAGTTCATTCGCAAATCGATCCTCGCGTCGCGCGATCGTTTCGGCGCCAGCGGATTGCACTTGTATCCGCTCGCCTACTGGAACTGGCCGAACAGTCCCGACGCCACCACGCCGCCGCTGAAGCAGTGGGATCGCGACTGGATGTGGTTCGAGGCCTGGGCGCGTTATGCGTGGAATCCCGATGTGAACCTGAACCAGGATCGCGCGTATTGGATTAGTCGGCTCACCGCATTCCTGGGCACGCGTCAGGCCGCTGAGAAGATGCTCGATGCTGTCAACGAAGCTGGCGAAGTTGCGCCGCAGCTGGTGCGTCGTTTCGGAATCACCGAAGGCAACCGCCAGACTTTGTCGCTCGGAATGACGCTGGATCAACTCGTCAATCCCAAGCGTTACAACGCGATCACTGAACTCTGGGAATCGCAGGCGCCGCCAGGAGAACGGCTCGACGAATTTGTCCGCAAGGAATGGAGCAAGGAAGCGCATATCGGAGAGACCCCTGTCAGCGTTATCGAGGCGGTTTTGAAGCACGCCAGCAACGCCGTTGTGTTCGCCGCTGCCGCAGCCCCGCACGTCACGGAGAACCAGGCGGAGTTCAAGCGCTGGCGCAACGACTTTGCATGCATTCTCGCGATGGCGCAGAACTACGAGCACAAAACAAAGGCGGCCGCGCACGTGTTGCGTTATGGATTCAGCAAGGACATGGCGGACATGAACGCGGCCGGGGAACACATGACGCGAAGTCTTGAACGTTTCAGGGAGCTGACGGCGCTGACCCGGAATACGTATCAATTCGCCAATTCGATGCAAACGGGTCATCGCAAGATTCCGTTCGGCGGTGCGGCGAATGGCGCTGGAACCAATTATCATTGGGTCCAGGTCTTGCCGTTGTACGAGAAGGAACTCGCCGATTTCCGCGTCGCGCTTGCGGAGCTCAAGGATCCGGCGCGCGCGACTTCCACCACCGCTGTCCAGCCGTGGCCGGCGGCGCCGTTCCGATTAATCAGCACGAACGCGGAAACGTACGAGGTAAAGGCCGGCGCGCGTCCGTTCGTGGATCGGCGGTACACCTTCATGTCTGTTGCGAGCGAATTGAACGGCTTGACGGGTATTCGCTTTTCGCACGAAGAGGCGAAGAATCATCGCCATGTGCCTATTGAGTTCGAGGTGACGCAACCCGTGCGAGTGTTGATCGGATATTTCCAGAATGAACGCGATCTCTGGCTGCAGGTGCCGAACCTGGACTTCGCGTCGCACGCGGACGAGCGAGGTGGCGTTGAACCGGTGTTGCGCAACGCGGGCGAGATCGAGGAATGCCCGGCATTCAATGTGCACGCCTTCCGCTACGAGCCCGGCCGTCACCAGCTGGAGCTGATTGGGAAGGGGAGTTTTATCGTGCTCGGAGTCGTGCCGCAATCAGCGACGCTGGAGAAGCGCGATGCCAAATTGGGGACGAAGTGAGATGAACGCGAATCTCCGCAGCGCAGGTTCCCAAACCTGTCCAGCCTCCGCAATATCGCGACGAAGGCGGGGCGATACAGCAGACTCGGAGGGGCGGGCTGCGTCGCCCCGTCTCCGCCGCCTGGTTCAATTACTTCTGTTCGTTGCGCTGTTCGTCCCATCCCGCGTCGCAGCGGCTGAAATTGGTGCGCGCCCGCATGCGGCCGTTCAACCGATCGCACCCGGCGAAGCACGCTGGACATCCGGCTTCTGGGCCGACCGCATCGAACTGTGCCGAACCTCAACCTTGCCCGCCCTTTGGCGAATCATGGAAGGCACGAACCACACGCATTTCCTGCAGAACTTCCGAATCGCTGTTGGCGATGCGGAAGGACGATATCGCGGCGCGACGTTCAACGACGGCGAAGTCTACAAGGTGCTCGAAGCGAGCATCGCGATGCTTTCGATGACGAATGATCCCACGCTGTCAGCACAGGTCGATTCGGCCATCGAGTTGATCGCACGCGCACAGCGGGACGATGGTTACCTGCATACGCAGGTGCTCGTGCGTCAGCGTAATGGCGATACCAATGCCGTTCCTTTTCAGAATCGGCATAACTTCGAGATGTACAACATGGGCCACTTGATGACGACCGCCGCGCTGCATCATCGGGTGACGGGCAAAACCAATTTGCTGTCGGTTGCACGCAAGGCTGCCAATTTCATGCAGCGCACGTTCAATGAAGCCTCACCCGAGGCGGCGCGCAGTTCCGTTTGCCCATCGCATTACATGGGCATCGTTGATCTGTATCGTGTCACGGGCGAGGCCGAGTACCTCTCCCTCGCACGAAGATTCTTTGCGTTGCGGAGCCAGATCACCGATGGTGGCGATGACAATCAGGATCGCATCCCATTCGAACAGCAAACCAACGCCGTAGGACACGCGGTGCGCGCAAATTATCTCTACGCAGGCGCCGCGGACCTGTTCATGGAATCGGGCGACAAGACTTTATGGAATCCGCTGGAACCCATCTGGTCGAACCTGGTGCAACAGAAGATGTACATCACGGGCGGGTGCGGTGCCCTGTACGATGGTGCCTCGCCTGACGCCTCGCGCGACCAGCGCTCAATCACGCGCACGCACCAGGCCTACGGACGAAATTATCAATTGCCGAACACGACGGCCCACAATGAAACGTGCGCCAATATCGGGAACGTGCTGTGGAACTGGCGCATGTTCCTCGCGACCGGCGAAGCGCGGTTCATCGACGTCGCCGAGCTCGCGATGCACAACAGTGTGCTGTCGGGAATGTCGCTGGATGGAACGAACTTTTTCTACGTGAATCCGCTCAGAACGACCGACCCGTTGCCCACGGAACTGCGATGGAAGCATCAGCGCGTGCCGTTTATCAGTTCATTTTGCTGCCCGCCCAACCTCGCGCGGACACTCGCTCACAGTCCCGAATTCGCGTACGCAAAATCCGATCGCACCGTCTGGATCAACCTGTATGGCGGAAGCCGGCTCAACACGGAGGTTCCGGGAATAGGCCGCGTGAAGCTGCTGCAGGAAACTGAGTTTCCTTGGAGCGGCCGCGTTCGTGTGCGTGTTGAGGAAAGCTCAGGCACTGAGTTTTCAATGAAGCTTCGAATCCCTGAATGGGCGGATGGTTTTACAGTTCGAGTGAACCAACAACCGGTGGGAACTTCGGAAACAACGGCGGGAACCTATGTTGAATTGAAGCGTGAGTGGAAGCCGGGCGATCTTGTGGACGTTGACCTGGAAATGCCGATCCGCTTGCTCGAAGCAAATCCGCTGGTGGAAGAAACCGTGGGACAGCTGGCATTCAAGCGCGGGCCGACTGTATATTGCGTCGAATCGACGGATCTCCCGGCAGGAGTGAAGCCCCACGATGTTGTGATCTCGCCCGCAACTGAGTTTCTTGCGCGACACGACACGCGGCTGTTGGGCGGCGTTGTGACGCTCGACGGCGTTGTTGGGATTCGCACGAATGCGCCGTGGGGGAAAGAGCTCTATCGCCAGGTTCAACCAGCGGCGGCGCGGCAGCAGCGTATTCGATTGGTGCCGTATTCAACGTGGCAGAATCGCGGCGCGTCGGAAATGTCCGTGTGGTTGCGAAGAGAGTAGCGCAGACTCCGAGTCTGCTGTATCACCCGTCCCGCGTAGCAGTTGCTGCGGAAGGTGGACAGGTTTCAAACCTGCATGCGCGGATTGCGCCCGGCCGGCTTGGAAACACGGCGATAGCCCGTCCTGCGTAGCAGCTACTGCGGAGCGCAGGACAGATTGGAAACGCGCCCTACAAAAGTCTTTTGAGTATTTGACCAGGCTATGAAACCTAAACTGATTGCGGCTTTTTTCTGCCTTCTTGGCTGGTGCTCGTTTTCGTCGTCCGCAGCCTCCACGAACGACACGGTTTACATGTTCACGTCGTTCCGCGAGAACGGGCAGGACGGGTTGCGATTCCTCTACAGCTTCGACGCGCTGCATTGGACGAACGTCCCCGGGACGTTCATGAAACCGAACGTGGGCGGAAAAATCCTCCGCGATCCCAGCATCGTTCGCGGACCCGACGGAACCTTCCACCTCGTTTGGACCACGGCGTGGCGCGGGGACAAGGGATTCGGCTACGCGAGTTCCACGAACCTCATCAACTGGTCGGAGCAGAAGTTTGTCGAGGCCATGAAGCACGAGCCCGACACGGCGAACGTCTGGGCGCCGGAATTGTTCTACGACGACGCCGCGCGGGAGTTTGTCATCTGCTGGGCGTCCACGATTCCCGGCCGCTTTCCCGATCACCTCGAGCCGAGGACGAACAATCATCGGATGTATTACACCACCACGACGGACTTCAAAACGTTCACCCCAACGAAGCTGTACCTGGATCCGGACTTCAGTGTCATCGACTGTCAGATCGTGAAACGCGATACGCACGATTTCGTTTTGTTGCTGAAGGACAACACACGTCCGCAGCGGGACATCCGGGTTGCATTTGGTGATGGGCCGCTCGGGCCGTGGCGCAATATTTCGCCGCCGTTCACGGAGAAGTTCACTGAAGGCCCGTGCGCGATGAAGGTAGGCGAGGAGTGGCTGATTTATTTTGATGTCTACCAACGCAATATTTACGGCGCGATGAAGACGCGCGATTTCAAGACGTTTACCGACATCACGAGCGAAGTTTCCTTTCCCGAACATCACAAGCACGGCACGGCATTTCGGGCACCTCGAGCGCTTCTAAACAATCTGCTGAAGCAGGCACGCGACGCTGGCAATCAGTGACGGCCCCTTCCAATCATGATCCTGCGACACATTGCAAACCTCTGGACATTCATGGGCCATCCCACCATGGCGAGCGAGTGGTCGCTGGATGAAAAGCTGCGGACGATCAAAGAAGCCGGGTTCGACGGCGTTTGCTGGGCGGGAAGTCCTGAACTGCGCGATGGCTGCCGTCGTTATGGCTTAATCTTTGTGGGCGGGATGGCATCGGGCAGCGCAGCAGATTTTCCGCGCCTGTTGCAGGAGCAGAAAGACTGCGGGGCCGTTCAGGTCAACGTGCAGCTTGCGTCTCCTGACACGCCCGCCCATGAAGCCCTGGAGCTCGCGCTCACATTGAATCGCGAAGCGAAGCGCGTTGGCATCATTGCCGCGATTGAAACGCATCGCGGCACCTGCACTGAAACTCCTGAAAAGCATTATGCATTGTGCGATGCGTATGAGAAAGCAACAGGCGGGTTGCTTTCGTGTTCGATCGATTTTTCCCACTTCGCCGTCGTGAAGCATTTGGTCCCGGGAAATTTCGTTTCACGCCTTCTCACCCGGTCCGATCTGGTTCAGCACGCGCAGCAGTTTCATTTCCGCCCGTTTAACGGTCATCATGGGCAAGTGCCGATTACGGACGCGAAGGGCAACCTCACGCAAGAGGTCAACGACTGGCTGCCGTTTGCTGAAGCGCTGATGCGGTGCTGGATGGAAGGCAATCGCGGTTCGGATCGTGAAATCTTCATCTGTCCTGAACTGGGCCCGCTCGAGGGAGGCTACTGTCTCTCGACCTTCCGAAATTCCTGGGAGGAAGCAAAGGTCCTGAGGATCGAAATTGAGCGGCTTTGGAACCGTGTGACGAAGTGAGGTGCGGGATTTTAATCACGGATGGACACGGATGAACACGGATTTGAAGAAAACTGTTGAAACGCTAAAAAGCTGAAACTTCCACCACGCCCGCGTGGATCACGCTGAAGCAGGCTGCGGCCTGCGCTCCCGTCCGACGTCTCTTTTCTTCGCGACCTTCGCGACCTTCGCGCGAGGCTAGTTTGCTTGACCACGGATTCGGAGGGCGGCCGAGTCCACGCGAACCACGGCTATTGAGCGAATTGGTTGATGATCACGGGAGCCACCGTGCGCGGCGGTTCGTAGAATTCCCTTCAGCGGTTACTCTGTGCGCCCGATACGATCGGGATCTCAGAACAACTCGCACATAATGAACAGAACGGGACTGCAATCGGGCCTTTCACCAGCATCGCTCTTAAGGCCAGCGTTCAAGCACTTTGCTGGACACAATTTTGTCAAAGTTCCGGCGGTTCTTCTCTGCCTGGTTCAAATCGCGGTCGCAATCGCGGCGCTTGAAATTCGAGGATTTGCCGCGCCGTCGAGCCCTCCCGACAAAACCTTTTCACCGCCACCCCAAATCTTCGTGCGGCCCGGCGGGATCAGCTATCGCTGGAAATTCGGAACCGGAACCACGCCCCTCGGCGGCTATCCTGGATCGTATCCCGTAACGTCGGTCGGAATCTACAACGTCCCCGCGTTCGGATGGGTCGTCACGCGCGGTTATTTTCAATACAGCGCGGACGGCGAGAACTGGACGACTTACACGATGGGCACTTCACCCTCGTACATCGCAAACCCGGCCAACTACTGGCGATTCGTCGATACCAGTCCCGCCGACACGACAAGCATGAACAACTTCGGCACGTCCTGGACCCTGCAGGGCCCGCCTTCTTCAGTGTCATCCGGCGGCAATGTTTATCCCGACAACGCGCCGACCAACATCATTTCCGACAACATCGCTGCAGTAATTCTCAACAACGCCGCCAGCGGCAGCGTCGTGGCGACGATGAAGCCCGGAGACACAGGCGATACTCGCGGCGGGTTTTGGGTCATTGAAGAACAGTCGGTGCCGAATTTGTTCACGATCTCGTTCGATCGCACCGCCAACAATTTTGCGCAGGTGAAGCTTGGGAGTGGAACGATTCCAGCCATCGGTCAGACAGCTTCGGTTACGCTGCGCTATCACGATGTTTATCAAACCGATTTCAACGGTGATCCCATTCCGGGCGAAGGTTTCAGCAAGGTGTTCACGTTCACGGTGGTTCCCGAATCGACGAAGGATCTGAACTTCACAGACGACATCGCGGTGAACACTTACACAACCAACACGCAAAGCGGCGCGTCCATCGCGACCCTTAGCGACGGCACCTTTGTCGTCGTCTGGCAATCCGCCGGGCAGAACGGGAAGCTTCTTGCGCCGTTCGTAAATCATGGTCTCTACGGTCAGCGCTATTCCAGCACAGGCGTTCGAATCGGGAATGAGTTCGTCATTGCCAGTTCCGATCCAGCGGCCGACGAGTCAACCCCTGTGGTCACGCCGCTGAATAATGGACGTTTCGCTGTGGCGTACCTCTACGCTGGCAGCGCCTACAATGTTCGATTTCGCATTGTCGAGGCGGATGGAAGCGTGGGACCCGAACTTTCCGCCAGCACATCCAGCGGGCAGCATTACTCGCCCGCAATCGCGACACTGAGCGATGGATCGATTGTCGTCGCATGGCTCCACGAAAGCTGGGAGGTGCGGTTGCGACGCTTCGCCGCGGCCGATGGCGCCCCGCTGTCAGGCGAGACTGTGATCGCAGCGGCTGGATCAGGCCCGGGCATCGCCGCACTCAGCAATGGAAGTTATGCTGTCACGTGGGCGGATCCCAATACTTACGAAATCGTGGCGCGGGTGGGGGCAAACGGCGCAGACCAAAGCACGGGAATCCTGTGGACCGGCTATAGTCCTCCGCGCGTCGCGTCGATCGCGAATGGATTCGTCGTCGCTTCCGAAGCGTGGGCAGATCCGAATTTTTCGCACATTGAGGCTGCGCGATTTAACAATACTGGCGCGTTGCAGGGGATCGCGTTTCGGGTCAACACGAACACAGCCACGCTGTATGCCGCATCGATTGCGGGACTCTCAGGCGGAGGCTTTGTGATCACCTGGACATCCGACGCGGACGACTTCGACCTGCGCGGGGTTTTTGGCCGCCGCTACACTGCGAATGGAACGCCCGTCGACGACGGCTGGTTCCAGGTAAACGAGCATCGATCCGGCGACCAGGCCATCACTTCAGTAACAGCACTTTCCAATGATCGATTCGCCGTCGCGTGGACAGATGTTGACGCCGGGCTCGATTCAAACGTTGAGGCCCGCGTTCTCCTTCCGTCCAACGCAGCTCCCAGCGTGGCGGCGAATTCAGGCACGATCACTGTGGGCGAGGGGAGCCTTGCTGGAAACAGCGGCACATTTGGCGATGCCGATGGAAACGCAACGGTGAATCTCTCGGCCTCGGTGGGATCGGTGATCGCCGATTCCGGCGCGGGCACGTGGGCGTGGACGTTGACCACACTGGATGGACCCGAGGATGCTGCGACGGTGACAATCACAGTCACCGACGGAATTGCAACCAACTCAACCTCCTTCACTCTGGCAGTAACCAACGTTGCTCCCGTGGTGGTTGGACGTGTCATCACGATCCTCGAAAATCAGGTAACCAACATTCTGCTTGAAGCGAGCGATCCTGGAACGGATGCCGTCGACTGGGTCATCGTGGCAAATCCAACCAACGGAACGCTCTCAGGCATTGCGCCGAATCTTGTTTATACGCCCAGTACGAACACACATGGAACGGACACGTTCGCAGTAAATGCCGTGGACTCCGATGGTGCGGAGAGTGACACGGCGTGGTTCAGCATCAACATTCTTGACGTGAACCAGCCGCCGATTGCTGGGGCGGACAGCATCGCCAGGCCAAATACAACACGCGTTGCGAAAACTGCAAAGGCGCTCTTGCTGGGCAATGACAGCGATCCAGATTCGGATCCGCTGACGATAGCATCGGTTGCGCAGCCGATGCCTCCAGGCGCGACGGTCGCTTTCGCTGGAAACTTTGTTGTCTACACAGCACCGGCCACGAACGCAGGCAACGGCAGTTTCGTTTACGTTTTGAGCGACGGGCCAGGAGGGCATCTGGTCACTAACACCGTGCAGGTTTTGGAAATCGCAGGAAGCCCGGCCGTTTCAGCACCGAACGTCGCCGCTATCACGGCCGCGGGGAGCGATTACGTTCTGAAGTTCATCGGGGTTCCAGCAAATGCGTATCGTGTTCAGTACACGACAACGCAAATCGCGCCCTACGTGTGGAACGAGTTCAATCCTCTCGCAGTCCACATTGCGCCGACAAATGGCGTGTTCGAACACATTGACGTCAATCCGCCCGATTCAATGCGCCTGTACCGCGCCGTTCCGCATCCGTGATCCACTCTCTTCATCGAACTTTTACATGAAACCCGTATTACATGTTGCCATCGCAATGGCCGCTTCTGCCGGCATTGCCTCCGCTGAACTCATCACTGAACCCACCCGTGTATTCGACGTCGATTTGACGATCGGGGATCCACAGGATCCGCCGATGGTATTTCTGCAAACGATTGGCGATTCGCCGATTCTTTCGATCACGCGCGTGGAGATTGGATTGCATCTCGTTGGCACGTCGCCGGATAATGGATTCGCGAGTGACATGTTTGTGTCGCTCAACGCGGATTTCGGGCCCACGAGCATTCTGTTGAACCGCGTGGGGATGAGCAGTGGCGATCCGATCGGATTTTTTTACGACGGCTGGAACGTGACGTTTCGCGACGGCGCGCCCGCCGGAGACATTCACGTGTGGGACCAGGGAACGGGAGTTTTGACAGGCACTTACGAACCCGACGGCCGCACGCTGCCGTTTGACACGGAAAGATTGAGTCTTCTGGAAGTGTTTAACGGACGTCCTGCAAACGGGGAGTGGCGACTGGCGGTTGGCGACCTTTCAGAAGGCGCCGAAATGAAACTTGTCTCGTGGTCACTGACATTCTCGGGAGAAACAGTAATCCCCGAGCCTTCGAGCCATGCGCTGTTGGGCCTGGGCATCGCCGCGTTAGCACTTCGCCGTCGAAGCGCAAAGAGTTAGCGACCATCGCGCTGCGCGGTCTCCCGGCTGTGTAGCGCAACGGCATTCAGGGGCGTCTCGCCGCTAAGGAAAATTCCAACGGCCGCAGCAATTGATTCCTTTGCTAAGCGGCGTCGAGTGCTCCTGCTGCGTAGGTGATATCTGCGTTATCGGCAACTCCACAACCGCGTCTCAACAGAGCGACAACAGCTTCTCCGGTGTGACTGTCATCAGGGAAGACGCCAAATGTCAGCACCCAGCTACCCTGAATCTCCTCGTCTTGAAACGGCGGGAAACCAAACTCGCCTGCAACTTTCCGAACCGCCGGTTCGTCGTTAACCCCGAGATGCCTCACGCGGAGGCCGCGAAGGTCGCGAAGAAACAAGACATTTAACAGAAAAATGCAGAGAAAACGGAGAGGGGAGCTCATCAAAAGCAGGAGAACCACGAATCACACGAAACACACGAAATGGGATCGGAGTTTCCCTTTGCATCCTGTGTTTCTCACTTCCCTGTTCGCGACAATTCGAGAAATTCGCGTAAACCCGTTTTCCCCGTTTCAGCCTTTCAGCTTTTAGCATCTCAGCCGTGTCGATCCGGTTACGCCAGTAAAGAGTGGCAAGTCTGTCATTGGTCGCTTGAGGGTTGGGACAAAAGTCGGGATGCGCTCGCTTCACTGATTTTGGTTATCGAAATGAGGGCTTCCAGTTCCCCAATCGCGACCTCGGTTCGCGGGCGAGTAGCCGGGGCATCAAGTAACTTCTGAGAGAAGCCGAGTTTCGGGGCTTGATGAACGAATTTCCAAAGATCACCCTGGAATCTCTCGCGCGGCGACAACCTTTTCTCCAATTCCGCTAGAACCAGCTTTTGCGCCTTACCGACGCAGAACGGCCATTTGAGAACCTCGACAAGTTCGTTGGTGCTGAGCACCAAGCAGACATTCCTCACTGTATTCCTTGTTTCATCACCGAAGTCGCCCTCTTGGGAAACCATGATCGGATACAGAAAAATGGACGATAGAGCGATAAGTCGAGTCTCTTTGGTTTTGGCGGGGGGAATCTGCGCAGCCAGGGTGGCCAGAGCGCTACCCGAGACCGAAAGAGCAAGTGAACCCGTCCTATTGGCGTGGGCGTTTTGCAACCCCTTGGCCACAGCCAAGGCGCCGCGTGCGACCAGTACTGCGGCGTCGTTGGTTTTCATCCGAAGGGTGAGCGCTGCCAGGGTGTCGGCCAAAGCGGCGCTCCGAAAGGAGTTCCTCTCGTGCAGCTCCTCCAAAAATGCGTCCGGTGTGTTTTCTAACTCCATGACAAGCCTGCCAGCCAAAATCCCGGCATCGTCCGAGTTCAATGTTCGGGATAGGGCTGACACCGCGTGGCTCAAGCTTGATCGGCGATCGAAATCTGTTTCGGCTATAAGCGCCTCGAGTAAACTTTCAACCAGAGAAGCAGTGCTGTCCCCCTGCAAGCTGGGTGCCAGTGCAGACAGCGCCGAGGCAGACATCCTTACGTCGTCAGGATCACTCTCAGGTGCAAGCATTACTCCAACAAGAACCGAAACCGATTGCGACAAGCGCGTGGAATCTTTCTCGAGCGTGTCGTCCAATGCCGTGGCCGGGCTTTCACTAAGAGACCCTGCACCGGCAGGAGTGGGTTGCGCGCCTAGAAGTCGCAGAGAAGCGGCCAAGACCGACCGTCGCCTTTTAGAACCCTGTTGCGAAGAATCCTGCTTCGCCAGTGCATTCGCCAGCAAAGGAGCCAGCGCGGCAGCTTCAGTGGGAGCCAATCTTGCGGCAACGCCTTCCAACGCAAATTGCAACTCTCGTAGTTGAGCGTCATCGCTGAGTGGATTCACGATCGACTTGACCAGTTCCCTGGCGGTTAAAGCAGCATCGGCCGGGTCCAAATGCAGAGCGAGTTTCGAAAACGCCTCTGCCGCCCTATCGAGGCGATCACTTTCGTCTTCATGAGTGTCGTTTAGTATTCTGACCAATGCGAACGCAGCACGTGCTGCAAACGGTGCGACATCGTCGGGGCTCATCGTTGCAGCCAGCGGAGCCAAGGCAAAACCCTCCCTGCCCGAATTCACGCCAGGCTTAGCTTCCAGTGCAGCCAGCAGCCGCTGGGATGCTTTAATCGCGCGCGAGTCGAAATGCTCCCTTACCGGTGTGTTGAGTCCTATCGCCGCGTGGAGGCCGAGCGCGTCGTTGTCGGTTGCGCGAAATGTGGATGCGTCGGTCTCAAGCCAGCTGGTAATGATTTGCTTTCGAACCCCATGTTTGGCAGGTGGCAGTTGGGCGAGTTCCCAGACGGCCTCGATTTCCTCCCGCGACGGCCCGACGCCAGACGGCGGGCCAATCACGTGAAAGTACTTTTCTGTCAAGGACTGGTCGGTCCATTGGTCGGCTTTCTCCGATAACCTCTTTTTTTGAATTGCGTAGAACCCGAAACCTGTAGTGATCGCCGCGAAGACAGCAAAGGAAAGCACCAGGGCGGATTTGATTTTGCGCCGTTTTCGGAATTGCCGTTCTTGCTCGCGTTGCCAGCCCGCAATGAGGTCGTCCGCCGCCAGGGAGTTTCCTTGCGGGTCTATAGGCGCCCTCAGATCGACGGCGAGGCGCATGCGTTCGCGGTCAAAATCCCGGACCTTCTTCAAAGCACTGGAGTTGGACTGCTGCCCGCGAAGGTCAAAAAATATCTCGTGGTGAAGACCAATTTCCAATTGTGTGTCGGAGAAAAATGAGTTCGGGGCGGCGGCCGGGTCTTCTCCCTGAGTGACAGCGATGCGAACAGGACGGTCCCACTGGTTGTCGTTGTTCTGGCGAAGGAACTCCTGCAATTCCCAATCCATAAATGCAGTCGATTGATCCCGTCCAGGCCACAGGATTACAAGAGCTGCGGACCGTTCCAGGTAAGGCCTGATCAAGGCTTTGATCGGCTCAAGATGCTGGCCCTCCGGCGGCGACGGCCTCCCGCGAGACCGGGGTAGAACAAAGTCGCCGCCATCTCTGCAAATCCGCATGGGTTTAAGACGACGCCCCTGGATGCCGCGCTCTTCATGAAAACCCTCCAGGAACTCCTCAAGTTTGACGGCGAGCTTATAGTCCGCCCGCGTGGAGTAACTCAGAAACGCGTCGTAATCCCACTGTGGAGTTTTATTTAGACCGGTTGATTCGTTCACGTGCGTGCACTTGCGAACTGTTGATCGATGCGTGACACACAAATGCTAGATCTTGCGTCGTTGGTCAATCATCTCCCGGGGACTCGAGTGGTGTTCGATCTTGCACCGCGGAAGATGGAGGTCGTTCGTGGTTCGTGGCTTTTTGTCCCTTAGTCCTTTACTCTTTTGGTCCCGTCTTCTGTCCACCGTCCTCGGTTCTCATCTGGAATCCGTGTCCATCCGTGGTTAAGGTCCGGGTCTTCGGGAGTTTGCGCGTTGCTGTGGCTGAGACGGGCTCGGTCCTGTGACATACGTCCTAGAGCCGCGGTTCTGCGGTTTGGCTAGGTTGGCTTGAACCAAAACACACTCGGATTCGAAATGGCCGCTCATGAACTCGAGTGTTCAATGCGAGTGAGTGCCAAAATAACCATGCGTATGACTGCCTTCCGAATCCTTCCAACCGTTTCTGTTCCCGGCAAAAGGTCACGTGCCTTCACATTGATTGAGTTGCTGGTCGTGATCGCCATCATAGCCATCCTGGCGGCCATGCTGCTGCCCGCGCTCGCCAAGGCCAAAAGCAAGGCGCATCGAACCGTCTGCACGTCCAACCTCAAGCAGGTCGGATTGGTCATGGCGATGTACATGAGCGATTATCGCGATACCTTCCCCTACACGCCGGCCGGTTGGTGGCGCATGCCGCTGATTGATCTCCCCGGCTTGCAGCACAATTACATCAGCACCAACAACCGTGCATTCTATCGCTGTCCGTCGGAACGGGGCCTTGGTTTTAACTATCAATTGCTCATCGCACAGGGCCAGACAGGCATGACCAACCAGCTGCCGTTTTCGAGCTCCTATTATTATTATGCGACGTTTTATCGAAACAGGGTCAAGGTGAGTTCAGTGACGCGTCCAACCCAGAAGGCTGTTCAGGTGTGCTTCGCCAGCGCGAACAACGCGCTGTTCAACACCGACCTGAATCCTCCGCGAAATGGCGCACACGGCGACGGATTGAACTGGCTCTTTGTGGACGGCCGCTCGCAGTTCGCAAAATGGAAGCAGATGACTCCGTGCAGTGCCAACCTGGATCGACCCTATAATTACGACAACGATCCCGTAACTGCGATCAATCTGGCGAAATGAGGTGGCGGGGACATTGACTGGACGGACGTGCATTTCACCCCTCGCCTTCGACGTGAGGGTGGGGGAAAGGACAAACATTATGAGTTCCATGACAACAGCGGGCCTGTTTTCTGCCGCGGTCATCCTCTTTGCCGCCGCGGTTCAGTCCGCCGCGGTAAAGGTGAAATCGCCCGACGGAAAGGTGATGGTTACCGTCACCGACACCGGCGGGTTGAGTTACTCGGTTGTTTTCGACAAACGCGAAGTTGTTTCCACGTCCCGCTTCGGCATCATTTCCGATGGCGTCGATCTCGGCGAAGGAGTCAAGCTTGGGAAGACGGCATCGCGCAAACTTCGTGAGACTTACGCGATGTTTGGTGCGCATGCTAAGGCGGAGAATCACTGCCGCGAAACCACGGTGTCGGTCAGCAGCCCCGGCGGCGAAGCTTACGACCTGGATGTGCGCGCCTACAACGACGGCGTCGCCTTGCGCGCCCGTTTGAACGCCAGGCCGGGCAGGAAAATCAACCGGGAGACGACGGAATGGAAAATTCCCGGTAACCCGATGGCCTGGTATCAAACGGATTCCTTTAACTACGAGGGTATTTTCCAAGGCAGGCTGCTCGGAAGTTTTCGGACGAACGAACACATCGCGTTGCCGGTCACATTCACGCTGCCGGGCGGCGGTTATGCGCTCATTTCGGAGGCGAACCTTCTCAATTACAGCGATGCGGACGTGCAGGTTGCCCCCGATCATTCATTGCGCTTACGTTTTCATGCGCCTCCGAATCGGGATGGCTGGATGACGGATGCGGCCGTTGTCCAGCCCTGGCGCGTCACATTGCTCGCCCGTGATTTGAACGCCCTGGCGAACAGCGATCTGATTCGCAACTTGTGCCCGTCCGCATCGACTGAACTTGTCAATGCGGACTGGATCAAGCCCGGCCGATCTGCGTGGCAATGGTGGTCCATCGGCGATCCCCTGTTTCAGGATCAGCGTCAGTGGGTGGACTGGACCCGCGACCTGGGCTTTGAGTATTACCTCGTGGATGAAAACTGGAAGAACTGGAAGGACAATGGGCGCGACAATTGGGGTTGTCTGAAGGAGGTCTGCGATTACGCGAAGACCCGCGGCGTGAAAATCTGGATCTGGGTGCATTGCAACGACGTATCGAACCCGACGACACGCTCGAACTTCCTGGACCGTGCTGTTGCGCTGGGTGTTGCCGGTGTAAAGATCGATTTCCAGCCGCAAGCCGATGTGCGGTGGGTTAATTGGTATGACGAAACACTTCGTGACGCGGCTGCCCGGAAATTGATGGTGAACTTTCATGGGGCAAACAAGCCCGTTGGACGAGATCGAACCTGGCCAAACGAAATGACGCGCGAATCCATTCGCGGCCACGAGTGGCATATCATCCGTTACAGGCGCACGCTGCCACCGGCGCATGACACCATCCTGCCATTCACCCGATACGTCATTGGGGCAGGTGATTACACGCCCACGGTGTTTAATCCGAAGGAGCTGCGCGGCTATACCTGGGCGCGCGAGCTGGCGCAAGCGATTGTCTTTACGTCTCCGTTCCTCTGTTACGCGGATCATCCGACAAACTATCTTGCTAATCCGGCGCTCGACGTATTGAAATCGATTCCCGCGACGTGGGATGAAACGATCGTCCTGCCCGGCAGCGAGATCGGCAAGTGCACGGCCTTCGCCCGGCGCAAAGGCACGCAATGGTTCATTGGCGTGATCAATGGCGGTGAAGGCAGGACGCTGGATATCGCTCTGGATTTCCTGGGACGCGGCAAGTTCCAGATGGTGCAATTGGTTGATGTCGCCGACCGCAACGATGAGTGGCAGCGCACGGAAAAGCCGGTCACGCGCAGGGAGCGATTGAAACTTTCGTTGCGGCCGGGCGGCGGCTTCGTCGGACAGTTAGCGCCATTGAAATGAAATTGGAATGTCGGGACTTGTCCCGGAGCGCGGCGTTCAGATCGCGGCAATGGGCGCACTGAATCGTGGGAAGGCACTGCGCTGCGGGTCGCGAACGCTGAAGAGCCGTAAACGCCGCGTTCCTGTTGCGATCGTTGACACAAGGGTTGATCGAAAGAAACGGGACGGCCACTATTCAGCGGTTTGACGAATAGGATTACCATGAGGAAACATCGATTATCGCTCTTAACGCCGATCGTGGCAGGTGTGTGGATGACTGTGGTGGCCGTGGCGCAGTCCGCGCCTTTTCATTGGAAGTTCGCATCCACTCCGCCGCTGGGCTGGAACAGTTGGGATTGCTTCGGCACCACGCTGACAGAGGCGCAGGCAAAAGCGCAGGCGGACGCAATGGCCCGCGAACTTTTACCTTCGGGTTACCAATACTTCACCGTGGATATCCAATGGTATGAGCCAAACTCCCGCGGCCATGTTTATCGCGCGGGCGCGCCGCTGGCTATGGATGAGCACAGCCGCCTGGTGCCTGCGACAAACAAGTTTCCAGCGTCGGTGAATGGCGCGGGTTTCAAACCGCTGGCGGAGTATGTGCATTCCAAAGGTTTGAAATTTGGCATTCATATCATGCGCGGCATTTCACGCCAGGCAGTGAAACAGAACACGGCTATTCTGGGCACGACCGCACGGGCTGCGGACATCGCCAACACGCGGTCGACCTGTCCCTGGAATCCTGACATGTACGGCGTCGACATGAGCAAGCCGGGCGCGCAGGAATATTACGACTCGCTATTTGCTCTATACGCTTCATGGGGCGTTGATTTTGTAAAGGTGGATGACATCTCCCGCGCCTATGACAACGTGCAGAAGGCGGAGATCGAGGCGATCCACAAGGCCATCGAAAAATCCGGACGCCCCATCGTGTTGAGTCTTTCCCCAGGCGATACTCCGATTGGACGCGGGGACCACGTGATGAACCACGCGAACATGTGGCGCATCTCCGACGATTTCTGGGATCGCTGGCAGCCGCTCTACGAGATGTTTGGGCGTCTTGAAAAGTGGACGAAGTACCGCGCGGAAGGCGCGTGGCCGGATGCCGACATGCTGCCGTTCGGCATTGTTGAATTCACGCGTCCGACGCGGTTCACCCAGGATGAGCAAATCCTTTGCATGACGTTGTGGTGCATTGCGCGATCACCGCTCATTTTCGGCGGGGACATGACGAAGCTGGACACATTCACGCGCGACTTGCTGACGAACCCCGAGGTGTTGGCCGTGAATCAGGCCAGCGTGGGTAGCCGTCAATTATCGCGTCAGGACGATCTCATCGTCTGGAGCGCCGAAGTTCCAGGCAGCCGGGATCGATATGTCGCCTTGTTCAATGCGCAGAATGATGATTCGCCTTTCGATCTTTCGAAGGTCACGCATCGCAGCCGCTCCATTCGTGGCGCCGCGGGCAGCGAAATTGTCGATATCTCCGTGCCGGTTACGAATGCGCATCGGCTCGTGCTGGTTCTTGGGGATGCGGGTGACAATTCGCATTATGATCACGGGGCTTGGATTGAACCGACGCTCACCGGATCGAAAGGCAGCCTGAAGTTGACGGACTTGAAATGGTCGATGGCCACCGCTGGATGGGGACAGGCCCGCGTGAATCGCGCTGTGGACGATCAGCCGCTTATGCTGAACGGCGAGCCTGTGAATGGGATTGGGACGCATGCGGTATCGGTGATTGAATACGATCAGCTTCCCGAAGGGTACGACACGTTCACGGCGCGAGGTGTGATTACGTCAGGAAACCAGGGCAGGGGATCCGTGCAATTTCAGGTGCTTGTGGATCCGCCCAAGAAAGTGGTCCAGGATCGGAGGTCTGTTTCGGTTTCATTGGCAGAGCTCGGAGTTACGGGGGCGGTCACGGTGCGGGATTTGTGGAAGAGGGAAGATATTGGAACATTCACGAATACCTTCACTCGCGCGATTAGAAAGCAGAGTGCCGGCCTTTACCGCATTTCGCCCCAACGCTAAATAACCGCAGATAGCGCAAGTTTGGAAATTGTTTGGAAACCTGCGCCACGATCGCGATTGCAAAGCCGGCTGAGCGCTGGAATTTGCGGCGGGGTGTCGGTCGGACATTCGAAAGGCATTATGGCTGGAGTTTATTTAATGATCGCTGGGCTGCTGATTGCATCCCAGCAACTGGTGGCCCAGGTTCAAACGGCCGGCATCAAGATTGTGCCGGCGCTTGAAAAACCGAAGAACGCCCGCAATCTCGAGGAGAATGACCTGGCAGGCTACCTCTTCGTGTATTTTAAGGACCAGACGCATTCCGCGTATTTTGCGGTCAGCCGCGATGGTTACAACTTCACGGATCTCAACGGAGGCCAGCCGATTTTCGACGGCAAATTGCTCGCCGAACAAAAGGGTGTGCGGGATCCGCATATTGCGCGGGGACCCGACGGGGCGTTCTATCTCGCGATGACCGATCTCCACATCGCAGGCCAGCGCCACGGCTTCCGCACCAATCAATGGGAACGGCCGGTGGAACGATACGGTTGGGGAAACAATCGCGCCATCGTCCTGATGAAATCCTACGACCTCGTTCACTGGACGCATTCAGACTTCCGCGTCGACAAGGCCTTCGAGAAATTCAACGACATTGGCTGCGCGTGGGCGCCGCAGACGATTTATGACGAGGAGAAGGGCCGCATGATGGTCTATTTCACGATGCGCATGGGCGGGGTTGAAGCCTGCCATATTTATTACTCCTACACCGATGACGCATTCACGAAGCTGGAAACCACGCCCGAACGCATTTCGGGAATTGGGGGTATCGATAGCGACATCACGCGCGTCGGCGACACGTTCCATCAATTCTATGTGGCGGACGCGAAGATCCGCCATGCTGTCTCGGACAAGATCAATGACGGATACCGGGCGAAGCCGCGGCGGATCGATCCCAACACGGTCAGCACCGAAGCGCCGAACGTCTTCAAACGTCTGGGCACGGATCGCTACATTCTGATGTATGACGTTTATGGTGCGCGTCCGAACAACATGGGCTTCAGCGAAACCACGGACTTCGAAACCTTCGCGTACATCGGGCGATTTAACGAAGGCGTGATGAAGGGAACGAACTTCGACCGCCCGAAGCACGGCGCGGTCACCCATCTTACGTTGGATGAATTGAAAGCCATGGCTGATCACTGGAAGGTGGACATTAAATTGGACTGAATTGAATTCCTGAACTGTGGGTTCTATGAAGATCAAAATTCTGACAGCCGCGGTTGTTGCGCTTGCGTCCGCTGCCATTGCGCTTGATGGCACGGTTCAAATCCACGATCCCTCAACCATCGTCACGTGCGATGGCAAGTTCTACACTTACGGAACCGGGGGAGCGACTCTGGTTTCCGACGATGGCTGGACGTGGCGGCGCGGCATCACGCCTGTGCGAAGCGGAATGGCGCCAGACGCCATACAGATCGGCGACCGCTATTATCTGTATATCGCGCGGAACATCGGCGCGCAGCCCAGGGCGGACATCAACATGATCTGGAGCAAGTCTCTCGACCCGGATTCACCGGATTACAAATGGGAGGAAGGAGGCGTGGTTGCCGCATCGGACGGACTTGAAGATTGCAACGCCATCGCTCCCGGCCTTTTTCTCGATCCGAACGACGGCAAACTGTGGATGGTTTACGGTTCCTATTTTGGTTACATCCGGCTGGTCGAACTGGATCCGAGAACGGGCAAACGTGTCGATCCCAATGACAAGCCCGCGGACATTGCGATCAATTGCGAAGCGGCGATCGTGATTTATCGCGACGGCTGGTATTATTTGCTGGCGACCCACGGCA
Source organism: Verrucomicrobiia bacterium (assembly GCA_035629175.1). NCBI lineage: Bacteria > Pseudomonadati > Verrucomicrobiota > Verrucomicrobiia > Verrucomicrobiia bacterium. The sequence goes on from DASPIL010000029.1 coordinate 65,369, forward strand.
GTTGCTGCCGGGGCGCCGAATCGGGCTACAACATTCGCGTGGGCCGCGCGAAGAAAATTACGGGTCCGTATCTCGATAACGCGGGTGTGGATATGATTCTGGGTGGCGGCAAGCTGTTCGTCGGCTCTGGCGGGCGCGTGATTGGCCCCGGACATTTCGGCCTGATTGAGCTGGGCGCGGAAGTGCAGAAGTTTTCGCTTCATTATGAAGCGGACCTGGATCGCGGCGGCGCGAGTGTGCTGGACATCCGTCCGTTGTTATGGAAGGACGGCTGGCCGGTTGCAGGGGATCACTTCAAGGAAGGCACTTACCAGATTGAATCCGCACGAACGGGCACTGCGCTGGAACTGGCCGTGGAAGGGCTGCCAGTCGGCGGTCCGAGAGCGCGGCGCGCCGGACCCGGCGTTGGCGCGCCAGGCGCCCGAACGAATAACGTTGCGAGTCAAACGAACGCCGCTGGACCACGACCACCGCGGCCTGGTGGAGGTGGTGGCATGTTTGCTGGAACGGGCGTCTCGATCCCACCGCAGGAGGTCATGCAGGTCTCGACGAACTGGCCCTCCGGTAACATCCCCACCCGCATGGCCAATTATATGTGCCAGGCGCAGCAGAAATGGACCATCACGGCCGTCACCAATGCCGGCGGCTATATGGGATCGCCGTATTTCAAAATCACCATCGCGGGCACGGATCGCGCCCTGGCTGCCACAGAGGAATTTGAACTGACCACAGTGCCCGTCTTTTCCGGGGAACCGCATCAACTCTGGCGGATGGATCAACTCACTGACGGGACCTGGCGCATCATGCCAAAGGCGGTCCCGGGTGCCAAGGACTCGCCGGCGATCTCTGCCATCGGCAGCAGCTTTGCAACACTCGCGCGGTTCAATCCCAACACTGACCGGCAGCGATGGATACTCAAAGCGCCATGACGCTGAATTTGAAGTTCGTAATTCGAGAACGTTGAAAAATGGAAGTGCGCGAAACGTAATCATGATCACGCTCCACAAAATGCTTGCGTCGTTGTTTCTACTTGCGGCTGGTTCGTCGAACCTCGCGAATGGCGCCGAGGTGGGCGCTGCAACGCGCGATCCCGCAGCCTCGCTTTCACGACCCGCGTCCGCCGAGAAAGCTCCTGATGCCGCTGGCTTTCTGCAACGCTGGCTCATCCTTGAACCGATCAGCGCCAATGGACTCGCCGACAGGGCCGCGCAGGCCTTGGTGAAGAAGGAATACTTTCCCAACCAGTTCACCGTTGTTCCGCGCCATGGCGATTCTGTTACGGTGGGTGGCACGAATTTTTCGTGGCACGCTGTGGACACGAGGAATTACAACGTCAATCTCTATCACTTCGCCCACGCGCTCGGAAAACCAACTTCCTACGTTTTGTTCTGGGCTGTCACAACGGTCAATTGTCCGGAGGAAATATCCAACGTGCGGCTCGCCATCGGCTCGAACGCCGCGTCCGTCTGGTGGGTGAACGGTGCAGAGGTCATTGGCATTTACGGCGATCGACAAACTGTGATTGACGACGGAGTTTCCAAACGCCTGACGCTCAAGAAGGGGCGGAATGTGATTCGCTGCGCAGTCATCAACGGGGGCGGTGCCACCGACTTTTGCGCGCGGTTTCTCAACGAGGAAGGCGATCCCGTAACCCGATTCACTTTCAGCGTCGGGGACGTCGTGAAATGACCTTCCGATCCTTTTGATATGAAACATTACTCAGGGAGAAGCTCGTTGTTCGCGGCTGTGGCTCGATCCTGCCTGGCATTCGTTTTCGCTTCACCCTGCGCAATCCAGGCGGCCGATTCCATTCCCGCTCCAGGAACGAAATTCCCTGCGGTTACGAACGAGATCGTCATAACCGCAGACGACGTCACGCTGGAAAAGGTGGGAAGTTCGATACCGGCCAGCGCCATTGGCGAACCCGTGAATGGCGTGACGCTGTCCCCGCCGCGCTGGGTGGAGGCGACTGGGAATTCTGTCGCTCACGCAATCGTTGAAGGGTCGATTGCGCCCAAGGACCCGAAGGGAAAGCCGATCAATTTCCGCGTGTTGCTCCCGGCGGCCTGGAGTCGCAAGTCGATTCAAATCGGCGGTGGCGGGATGAATGGAATGGTTCCCATGTTGCGCGGTGAACGCCCGGGATCCGGCACCGCGGGTTATGCGCGCTATGGCAGCGATTCCGGCCATCAAATGGGAGGCTTCGGCAGCCCGCGATCTCAAAGCGGCGGAGATGACTGGGCTCTCAACGAGGAGGCCATTCGCAATCTCGGCTACATGCAGATGAAGAAAACCCGCGATGCCGCGATGGTGATCATGGAACGCGTTTACGGTGAACGTCCGCGTTTCAACTATTACATCGGGGCTTCCCAGGGCGGCAGGGAGGCATTGACCGTCGCACAGCGATACCCGTCGGATTACGATGGCATCGTTGCGGATGTCCCGATTGTGGGCTTCTCGACCTTGATGCTGGCGCCGGACCTGATTCGCATTAAGGAGAAGCCGATTTCCAATTGGGTTACCCGCGCGAAAGCCAATGCCATCCGCGCCGAATTCATGCGCCAGGCTGACAAGCTCGACGGCCTGGTGGACGGGGTGATTAATAACTACACGGCCGCACGCGCCCTGTTTGACATGTCGCAGGGCGACACCAACCGCAATCCTTGGTCGGCTCTCCGCGCTCCGAACGGCGTGGATCCAAATCCTGAAGACACGTCGGCCAGCGCGCGGTTGACCGATGGACAGATCGAGACTTTGAAGCGGGTTTACAGTGGTTATCCGTTCGCGACGCCGCTGGCAAACGGCGTTCGATCGTTTGGAATGTGGGTTCCAAACACCGACCCTGCCGGGAGCGGATTGATCGCGGAGCGGCGCTTCAAAGGACAGGAAGGCGCGGCGGAAAACGCGCCTGCTCACAGGCATTTGGGATCGCTCGGCGTGACCGGATTCCTGATGGAGGATCTTTCTGCGAATCCGCTCGACTATGTGGAAGGCGGTCCGTTGAACAAGCGACGGGAGGAACTTTCCGCATGGCTCGACTCGACCAATCCCGATCTCTCCGCGTTCTATCGCCGAGGTGGCAAGATGATCGTGACCATTGGGACGGATGACACCCTGGCATCGCCCGGCGCTCAACTGGATTACTTCCAATCGGTGCTCGACAAGATGGGCCGGCAAACGGTGGACGCGTTTGCACGCTTCTTCGTGCTTCCGCAAACAGGACACGGATTGAGCGGGCGGAGCGCGGCGACAAATGGCGACGGACAATCCGTGACGCCGTTTGCGATACCGAACCAGGTGGATCGCACTGCGTTGCTCATGGCATGGGTTGAGCGCAACGAAGCGCCGGGCAAAACGGTCATCGTCAAAGCTGGCGGCCGCAGCCTGCCGCTGTGTTCCTATCCAAACTTTCCGCGTTACAAAAGTGGTCCGGTGGAATCGGCTCACTCGTACGAAAGCGCGGCGCCGTAATGGTGAAATCAAACCGAAGGGCGACATTCATGCCGCTTCGGTGAAGGGCTGCGAGGGCGCTGTGCACCACAAACGTTCTGAAGAACGTCTTTGACTTGCGGGAAATTCTCGCCATTGTTGGTAGCAATCCCTGGGTTCGTTTCTCGAACCATTTCTTATGCGCGACCAATCCGTTTCAGTATCGGCGCAGAACAAACCCCTCCGACGCCTGTTGATTCTCTGCTGGTTTGGCGCGACCGCAGTGATTGGAGGGTTCAATGCCTGGACTGCAAGTTCCCTGGTGAATCGCACGTTACCGGCCATGCAATCTTGGAAGACAGGCCTGGAGTTCTCGGCCAAGCCAACCACCGACGAGATCTTTCGCGCCAGGGTTTTTGGCGAGCCGCTGGTGCCGATTGGGAGCGAGCCGAGCGCAGACGAGAATGCGCAATTGGCGACCGCCCTGTTAGATTACTCGAAACGAATCGAGCCCGACGACTTCTGCAGTTTGACGGATTTTCTGCGGGATCATCCTGCGTCGCCGTGGCGCGCCGCGCTGCTCACGGGGCTTGGGCTTGAATATTACAACACCGCATACTACAGCTGCGCACTCGTCGCGTGGAGGGAGGCGTGGACCCTGGGGCAAAAAGCCACGGACGCACGCGGCAAGTTTCTTGCAGATCGTGCGCTTTGCGAACTCGCGGCGTTGTATTCGCGTCTCGGTCGGATGAATGAACTGGAGGCGTTGCTTCAATCAGTCGAAATGCGCTCTTTCGTTGGCGGAGCAACCGAGAGAATCAATCTTGCAAGGGAGGCGCTCTCGATGATGAAACAACAACCGGAGATTTCCTTCCGTTGCGGACCACTGGCGTTGCAGAGCATCCTTCAATCGGATCCAGACGTTCTCAAAGGCTCTTTTTCAAATGCGTTTAGGGAGATTTTTAACTCTGCCTCGACCGAAAAGGGATTCTCCCTGACGCAGGTGGCGAAGCTCTCGAAGAAGATCGGGTTGAATTACCGAATGGCGTTTCGGGAACCCAGAAGAGCGCGGTCCGGTGAGCACGACGGCAATGGGACGGGCCATTTTTACGTTCCGTCGGTTGTGCATTGGAAAGCCGGACATTATGCGGCGATCGTGCGGCGGGACGGAGATCGGTATCTGCTGAACGATCTCACCTTCGGCACGGAATTATGGGCGAGCCGCAAGGCACTGGAGGATGAATCAAGCGGGTATTTTCTGGTTCCGCCGGGAGACTTGCAAAGTGGGTGGCGGGTTGTGGACGACAACGAGGGCGCCTCGGTGTGGGGAAGGGGAGTGACAGGCAGCAACGACCCGGACCAGTACACCTGCAGCAACGAACAAACACCCTCGTGCGAAGGTTCAGCCTGCAACGGCATGGCGGTTTCCACCGTGCATCTGATGCTCGCCAACTTGCAGGTGAAGGACACGCCAGTCGGTTACAATCCACCGGTAGGACCTCCTGTTCAGTTCACGGTGCGTTACAATCATCGCGACTATCTTCAGCAGCCCAGTGAGATCGGCCGGTTGCTGGGCCCGAAATGGACGCATGATTGGAACGAGTCCCTTCGAATTGATTCTGCCACAGCTACGCATTTCGTTGGAGGCGGAGGTGCGCGAAAATTTGCGGGTTTTGACACCAACACCCAGAGTTACGCGCCCAACCAGTTTGAGCAGACCGTGCTCAAGCGCGTCGCTGTGAACCTTTACGAAATGATGTGGCCTGACGGATCGAAGAAGATTTTCGGTCCTCTCAGCGGCGCGAATGGCTTGCTGCTTTCGCAAGTGATGGATTCCGCGGCCAACGCCGTCACGCTGACATACGGCGGGCAAGGACTGGCAGCCATCACGGATGCCATCGGACAGGTGACGACCATCTCCTACGGGTATCCGCCGGAGAATCCGACCAATTTGTTCAACATGATCACGAAGGTCACCGATCCGTTCGGACGGTCTGCGACTTTCGAATATGTCATAGGAGGAATTCCATTTCCGAACGTGGACAGCACCAATCATCTGGACACCGCATTCCTGGTAAAGATCACGGATGTCCTTGGACTCGAGTCACAGTTTACATACCCGCAAATGGGAACAGCCCACACCGGCACTCCCTCGCCGGAAGATGATCATCCGCTCATGCTGGATCGGATCCTCAACATGACCACGCCTTACGGACTGACATCCTTCAGCGTGGGGCAGGTGGGGACGAACGCGAACAGCCGGTTTGTGGAGACCACGTTCCCGGATGGGAGCCGCGAGCGTGTCGAATATAACCAGGCTTCGGGGCTTATCCCGGCAACCGATCCGTCGGCACTCCTTCCCGCGGGGGTGTTCACGTTCAATTCGACTTCGCCGCGAAACACTTTTTATTGGAACCGCACGGCATCGGCCAGCAGCTACGGCATTTACAGCCAGGCAAAGATCTATCACTGGCTCCACACCGACGGCGGAGCCCAGACGTCGGGAATATTGGAATGCACCAAGGAGCCGCTTGAGAACCGTGTCTGGTTTAACTACCCGAATCAGAATACCCAGGGCGGCTCGGCCTGGGTGGGTTCCATCGACAGGCCCACGAAGATTGGGCGTGTCCTCGAAGACGGGCAGACCCAGCTCTACACCTACGCCTACAATCGATTTGGCAATGTGACCAATTCGATTGACCCCGTCGGCCGGACGCTCAGTTACATCTATGACACCAACGGAATTGATTTATTGGAAGTTCGCCAAACGCGCGCTGGAAACAACGAATTGTTATTCCGCGCCACTTACGATGCCCGGCACCGGCCGCTGACGGCGGTGGACGTCGCCGGGCAGACCAACACCTTCACGTACAATGTCCGCGGCCAGCCGCTTACCCATGCCAATCCCAAAGGCGAGACGACAACCTACACCTATGGCGTTGACGGGCAATTGATGTTCGTTGATGGTCCGCTGGCGGGCACCACTGATCGCATTTCCTACAACTACGACGCGTTGTACAGGGTTCGCGCCGTCACCGATCCCAGCGGATACAGGGTTGATTTGGAATACGACGACATGGATCGGGTGACACGCATCACGTATCCAGACGCCACGTTTGACCAATTTACCTACGACCGGCTGGACATGGTCACGGTACGCGACCGGGCAGGGCGGCAGACGTTCTTTGAGTATGACAACATGCGGCAGGTTAAAAAACAAACCGATCCCTTGGGCCGGGTGTCGCACATGGAATGGTGCCGATGCGGACAGATCAAAAGCATAACAGACCCCCTGGGGCGCACCACGTCGTGGCTTACGGACGTGCAGGGAAGAACCATTGGAAAACAATACGCTGATGGCACCCAGATCACCTATCAGTATGAAAAGGGCAGCAGCCGTCTGAAGCAGGTGATCGACGAGAAACAGCAAGTCACGCAGTACGCCTGGAATCGTGATGAGACGCTCAACTCGATCGCGTATTTCAATTCTTCCGTCCCGACACCAGGCGTCAGGTTCACCTACGATCCGAATTACCAGCGGATTACTTCCATGGTGGATGGAACCGGAACGAACTTTTATTCCTACAATCCCATCACTGGCATTCCGGCTTTGGGAGCGGGAGCTTTGGCGAGCGTGGATGGCCCGCTGACGAATGACACGGTCACCTATGCCTATGATGCCTTGAGCCGCCCTGTTTACCGCGCCATCAATGGAGTCGCGACGAGGATGTCGTTTGATTCGGCAGGACGGATCATCGGGGCCACGAACTCGCTGGGCGTATTTGGTTACGTTTATGATGGCGCGTCGGATCGGCTGATATCCGCATCGTTTCCGAATGGCCAGACACAAAACCTGAGTTACGGCAGCACGAGCCAGGACCTGTTCCTTCAACGCATCACACACGCCATGGGTGGCACGCCGGTTTCGGAATTTCTGTACGGGTACGATGTTCCGAAAGGCCGCATTGCGAGCTGGTCACAGCGCGCGGGTGCGAACGTGCCAAATGTATTCTCGTTCGGCTACGACAGCGCAAACCAATTGCTATCGGCTGTTGTCACCAACGCCGGGATTCTCGTGGGAACGTTTGCCTACACTTACGACCCCGCGGGCAATCGCCTTACCGAGCAGGCTGGCGGTTCGCTCCGCACGGCCACTTACAACGCCTTGAACCAAATCAATGCCGGCACAGGGCCTGTGCCGGCGCGCACGAATGAATGGGATGCGCTCGACCGTCTTGCGGCGGTTAATGTCGGGAACCAACGAACCGAGTTTTCTTACGATGGCCTGGGCCGCCGCGTGGGAATTCGAAAACTTGTGAATGGCTTGCAGGTTTCGCATCGGCGGTTCTTATGGTGCGGTGATCGGATTTGCGAGGAACGCGATGCGGCCGGGAGCGTGACCAAACGATACTTTCCGCATGGGATGACAATTGAATCGGGGCCGAATGCGGGAAGTTTCTTTTACACCCGGGATCACCTCGGTTCCGTTCGTGAACTGACGGACAGTGCGGGGAACGTGCGCGCGCGCTACGATTATGATCCCTTCGGGCGGCAAATCAAAATGGGTGGAGATCTGGAATCGGACTTCCGGTTTGCGGGAATGTTTTGGTCTCCCGAAGCCAATCTCGCGCTGACACAATTCCGCGCCTACGATCCCGAACTGGGGCGCTGGCTCTCGCGTGATCCGCTTTCGGATGCGGAATTATTGGAAGGTCCCAATTTGTATGGCTATGTCATCAACGATCCCGTCAATCGGATCGATCCCCAGGGTTTGATTTCAAGCTTGAAGGCATGTGTCACGAGTGCCGCGGGTTTTGCAACGTGCGTGTCTGCAGGCATCATCACTGTTCGTGAAAAGGGCCGGCAAGCCGTCGAGTTCGCTGGCGCAGGACTGCACCGCGCGGGCTCAGCCATCAGGAGTTGCTTCAGTCGTTCGCCAGCTCCGCCACCTTCAGCGCCGCCTCCACCGGCGCCGGCTTACCCGCAGCCGTTGGGTTTCACAAGCGACATAGTCGAAGTATCACGCAGGACAGTCAACGGGATTGGCGCTGCCAGTCCGCGGGTCGCTCCACCGCCGCCTGGTTTGCGCGATGTTGCTCTCCTGGACCGGCGGCTGGCGCACCTGCAGGAGTCGTTTTCCGAAATCACATTGAGCGAGCGCTGGTGGTGGGACACCGCGCAAGCGACGAAAGATTGGAGGCTCGCGCTTCCCGGAACCCAGAACCAGGAGTTTCTTGAGTCGCTCGCGGAAACCGCGCAGAAACTCTTTGGCCCATTTTCATTTTTGTAAGACCGGCTCGCACCATGAATGCTGCCCGCCTTTATTTCATTTTGAGTTCTCGAGGCACGCGTGCGCGGGTAACGAAAGCGCTTAGCGGATCGTTTGTTCTCCTGTTTGCGCTGTTCGCGAGCGCACAGAATTCCACGTTCGTTTTCGATGCCAATGGCAATTTGCATATCCAGGCAGCGGCAACGCTTGCGCCCCCCCAGATCATCGCCCAGCCGCAAAACCGAATTGCCGCCCCGGGAGAATCAGCGTCGTTCTCTGTCGTCGCGGCGGATGCGCGATCGCTCGCGTATCAATGGCGGTTTAGTGGCACGAACCTCGTGAACGCCAACAAGGATACTCTGCTGCTCTCCAGCGTGAATGCGAACAGCCAGGGCGAGTTTCGGGTGGTTCTCACCAATCCGTCGGGAAGCGTGACCAGCGCGCCTGCATTCCTGATCATCGACAGCGACGCCGATGGCCTCGGCGATTCATGGGAGACAACTCAGTTTGGCGGCTTGAGTCAAGTTGCTGCAGGTGACTTTGATGGCGACGGCGCTTCCAATCTCCAGGAATTTCAGGACGGCAGCAACCCGGGCAACAGCAACTCCGTTCATTATCGGCTTCTCGTGATTCGCGATGGAGGGTCAGTCATCAAGGCGCTCGATAAAATCAGTTACACGAACGGCGAATCGGTGACCCTCACGGCCGTGGCGTCTGCAGGGCAGGAGCCGTTTCATTCATGGATGGGAGACATCCTCACGCGAAGCAACCCGGTCACTCTCGTGATGACGAATAACAAAACAGTGATTGCCCGCTTCACCCCTATCGTTTTGACCTGGACCAACCTGGCGGGTGGTGATTGGAACGTCGCTGTGAACTGGAGTCCCAATCTCACGCCCGGCTCGAATGACACGGTGATCATCCCTGCTGGCTCGGCCACGCTGAATACTTCTGCGGATTGTGCGGACGTCATCCTGAGCAGTGGATCGTTGGCAGGAAGTGGCACGCTGACGGTTTCCGGAACCTTCGCGTGGCTGGGCGGCGGAATGAATGGAACGGGGCGCACGGTTATCAAACCCGGTGCAATTCTCGAGATCGCGAGCGGGTCGGCTTCGTTGAACGCCCGTGTTCTGGAAAATGCCGGGACTGTGCGAATCACCGGTGCAGGCGTGTTCAGCGTGGTCGGCGGTGCGGTGATCACGAATCGTGCGGGAGCGTTGTTTGAAATTCAAAACGCCGTTTCGATCGGGAGCGGCTTCGCCAATGGCCGGTTGGATAACGCCGGGACATTCCGCAAATCCATCAACTCAGGCGCTGCGACTTTTGACGGCGGCATGAGCTTGAACAACTGGGGCGCTGTGGAGATTCAGGCGGGCACAATCAATCTCGGTGGCGGTGGTTCCAGCAGCAGCACTTTCATGGTTCCGGCTGCGTCAGCCCTCAACTGGACAGGCGGAACATTCATCGCAAATCCGGGGGCGCAGTTCCTGGGCCAGGGGCGTTACGGAAACAATTTTGGAACATTGACCGCGAACACGAACTTAACCATCGACAACCTCGACATGGTCAACGGCACGCTCAATGGAAGCGGAACGGTGAGTATTGCCACCGAAATGAACTGGACAGGAGGAACGATGAGCGGCAGCGGACGAACGTTCATCGCGGCGGGAGCCACGGTCAACCTGTCGAACCCGAGCGGGGTCGGCCTGAACACCCGCACTTTGGAGAATGCCGGGTCCATCGTTTGGACGGGACAGGGACCCATCGGCATGAACTTTGACGCGGTCATCACCAATCGGCCCGGCGGGTTGTTCCATGTGCGCACCGATGCGTCGCTGAGTTCAGGCGCTGGCGGGAACCGGTTCGACAATGCGGGAATCTTCCGGAAATCGATGAGCAGCGGCACGACGGTTTTGAGCAGCATCTTCAACAACCTGGGTGTGGTGGAGCTTCAATCCGGAACGCTCCAATGCAATGGCTTCTTTACAAATAATGGGACGCTGAACCTTTCGCTTGGCACGACGAACAGGATCGCCGGCGGAGGTGCCAGCAGCGGGATTTTTTCCACGCCAGCCACGGCTCTCGTCGAATGGGTCGGGGGGACGTTTACGTTGAACCCCGGCGCGCAACTCAATGGCATGGGTCTTTACAGGCTTAATGGGATCAGCACGATTGTCGTCGGCAACGAAAACCTGACCGTACAGAACCTGGATATTGTAAACCAGAGCAGCACGTGGAGCGGAACGGGCATCATGACAATCGGGAACGCCATGAAGTGGAGTGGGGGATCCATGGATGGAACTGGGCGCACCCTCATCGCTCCCGGAGCAACGCTTCACCTTGGGAGCAACGATAACATCACCTTGAAACGGACGTTGGAGAACGCGGGCAGTGCGTTTTGGGATGGTGCGAGCAGCTTCATCTTGTTGAACGGCGCCATCACGAATCGGGCGGGAGCGCTGTTCCAGGCGCAGAATTCCGCTCCAATTTTCTATGCCGGCGGGAGCTGCCGGTTCGACAATGCCGGAACCTTTCGCAAGGCGAGTGGTATTGGCACCACGACGATTCCGGGCGGCGTGCCTTTCAACAACTCGGGCGTTGTGGATATTCGTAGCGGCGTGCTTGCCGTCAACGGAGGCTACGTTTCTTCAACGAATGCCTTGCTCAACTGTGGCCTTGGGGGAACCACTGCGGGTACGAACCATGGACAGCTTCAAGTTGCTGGCGCAGTTGCGTTGAACGGCGCTTTTAGCGTTGATCTGATTCCTGGATTTGTTCCCGCGACCAACGACACGTTCACTGTAATTGTCGCAGGGTCGCGCAATGGGACCTTCAGCAGCTTCCTTTACCCGTCGAATCTGGTATCGATGCAACTGAGCAACAGCCCAGGCTCCGTCGTTGTTCGCGTGCTGGATGTTTTGGCTCCACTTTCCCTCCCCTATTTGTTCACGCCCGGGCGGATCGGTTCAAACTGGAAACTGAGCTGGACTGCGGTGTCGAATGCGAGTTACAGGTTGGAATACAACCCAGAGTTCGGATCATCAAACTGGGCGGCACTTCCCGGCGATGTCACCGCGTTGAGCAATACAGCGAGCAAGCTGGATATTTCGACACCGAGCAACCGGCTCTATAGAGTGCGCGTCCTGCCCTGATCGCGATGTTTCGAGAGTCCTTACGGGCGGTGTAGTGGTGCTTCCCTAAAGCGAAAGCAGGACGAACGCGAGGTCCGCCCTGCTGGCGTGGTCAGGATCAAAAGCAGAACCGCCCGTTATCGCGTACGGCGGAAGGTGAACAGTGCGACTAATCCGATCCCCATCAAGGCGAATGTGCCGGGTTCGGGTACCACAGTGAAGGTTGTGTCGGTGAACACAGCGTTGATGAAGTCACCAGGGGAAGCGCTATTGGCTCCTTGCGCATATACTCCCAATTGATAATTGAGCGGTCCACCTTCGAGGTTTGACCAGGCGAGCGGTCCGGTTGTTACAACACCCGAACCCCTGTCGATGAAGAACTCGATCGTGGTCGGGGCGCCGCCTATACCATCGCCGCCACCGATTTGCCTGATGCCCAGGAGAATGGAATCGCCGGGAGTGTAACCGTTCCCGCCGGTGTTGTTGCCAAACAGATGGAACGGGCCGCCGAACGTGACGATCTCGCCCATATCGGAGTTGACTAGGAACAGCATATCACCCGTGATTGGGCTGTTGAGGCGGATGCCAGCTTCCTTCCTGGGCGAATTGAATCCGTCTGTCAGGACGAGCCTGGTCGTGAAGGTATAGCTGTCGTCGATGCCGAAGTTATAGGCAGTCAGGCCGCCATCGCCGGAGGCCAGCACGTCATGGCGATTGGCGCCGGTTCCCGTGAACTGATCGTTGATTGTGATCGTGGACGGATTGCCATTGATTGGAGCTCCAGGCGTGATTGTGAGGGTTGACCCGGGCATGTCATTGAACACACGCGGGTTGGTGTAGAAACCGTTGATGGTTTGAGCTTGGGCTGCTGTGCTGGCCACGAGACAGAGCCCGATGCCAGACATAATATGTGCGCAACGCATTGATGAGATCATAGACGAGTCCTTTGGGTTAGCCGTTTCTTGGGTGATGTGCCAGCGTTGACGGCGATTCGAACTAAGTCAAGTGAATAGCCAAGCAATTCGTTTGGGCGAGCCTCATTAAAAGTCGGTGGTCAAACTGGGTTTATGCAAACTCCCTCTTCCGCGAAAACAGCACCCCACTTATTTTTCAAACATGCTCTAGGCCAGCCTGCAGCGAAGCAGCCGTATGAGTGTAGCGTCAGGCATCCTTGCCTGACGTGGAGGGCGTGCATCCTTGCCGCCCGGAAAATCCGTTAGGCACGAGAGACACTCAGATCCTCTCAAGGCGCCCGCCTCGTTTGAGGTTCTTTCCACCGGGCTGGAAGCCTGGTTCTACGGCAGGCAAGGACGTCTGCCGCCATTGGGTCAGTGTCTACGGGAATTTCCCGGTGCCGACGGCATGTAAATTCAGCCAGTAAACGTCCGCGACGCCCGGCTTTCCAGCTAGGTCGTGATCATTGATTGGAGTGGATCGGATTGGTTGCGTAATCCAACTGGCGGTCCATTTGTGAATCTCTGAATGTCCGTCCGCAAAAGAAAGTCCGCCGGCCCCCGCGTGATAACTGGCGGGAACATCCGGCAGGAAACCGGGCCTGTCCACAGCGGTGAAGAACGTGCCATCGTTGATGCTGTCCTCCCGCTCGTCGAGAAAAACAAAGGTCATTGCCGGTGACAGGATGCTGGTAATTTTCAGGTAGGGAGGATACTTGCTGGTGCCTTGCGGATTCGTCACCGGGATTCCGACTCCTGTGTTCGAACGGGACGGCGAACCCAGGAAGTTGTTCATCGAAAGGCTGCGAACCCGCGGCTGTCTTGTGCCGAAGATGAGGGCGGATGATCGGTCGGCCGGGCACTTGAAGGAGGCGGCATTCTTGATGTAGGAGCCAAGGTATGCGCCGTAAGGGAACAGCTCGTGGTTGAGCAGCATGTCCTTGTTGATGTTGTCGGTGCTCGCGGTATTCAAGGTCAGCCACCCGGCAACCCAGCACGGAGTATTGGCGCTTTTGCCAGCCGTTTGAGTATCCACATTGGGAGCGAGTTTTCCCCCGTTGTCATCGGCGTACATGTTCCAGGCCAGCGCCATTTGCCTGCTGTTGTTCATGCAATAGACGCCATTCGCCTTCTGCTTCGCACGGCCAAGCGCCGGCAGAAGCATCGCCGCGAGAATGGCGATGATTGCGATCACCACCAGCAATTCAATCAATGTAAAACCCAGCCGGCGCGCAGGAGCGGAGCTCTTTTCAAATGCGCCGTGTGAGTTGTTCATAAGGTTACGGAGAGGTCACCTTGTAAAAGCGCTGCCCGTCATTCGCGGGGTCCGTGACGAACTTTACCGTGCCGTCGCCAAGCACGTTGGTCAGAAGAGTCCAATTGCCCCCTGACAAATCAGTTCGGTAGAAGACCCGGTATGCAGCACCCGTCTGGGTTTGGAATGAAAGCCTGCCGTTATTCCCGGATCTTACGGCTGACAGCGTAAGGCCGGACGCAGGAACGAGCATGAAGTAATTCGGGTAGCAGAGGCCGGTTGGGGTTGTGATTCGCAGCGTGTTGGTGCAGCCCAGCCGGACCGCAACCGGGGCAGAGAGGCCCTCATCGGTCAACTGCACCCAGTCGTAGATTTGCTGGCCGCGACCGACAGCGTTCCAGACCCCGAGGCGTTTTGTCGCCTGGTTGGTTGTCCCTGCGCCGCTGACGACCTGGTCCAGATACATCGTGTACGAGGTGCCCAGGATGCCGGCGGAACGAACATAAACATAAAAGTGGCCCGTAGGATAATCGCGGGTGTAGTTGGCCCAATCCCCGGCTCCGAACCAATCCAACTGGTAATCAAATCCGCCGACGTCAACGAACTTGTTGCGCGCTTCAAAGGAGTAATTCTGCACCAGGCTGACGGGAATTCCGCCGAAGCGGTAGGGGTACAACTCGCCATCCACAGTGGTGTGCTCGAAGTCGATGTTGGTGGTGGCTCCGAGGGCCAGATAAACACCGGGATACCATTCAGCGTTGTTCACAAATTGCCCGCCGTCGTAGTCGAAGTCCTCTGTTTCAACCATGTAATTGTCCTGGCTGAACGTATCGAAAGTGTTCGTCAGGCGGATGCCGTGGCCGAGCGCATTGGTGACCGTGATAACCGCCGTGTGAAGGGCGTTCGTTTGCAGGGAAGGATATACCACCGTTTTTGTTGAGGCCGATCCCGTGATCACGAGGCCTGCGGAGACATCGATGCCATTCAGGCTGACTTTGATTCCATTGGTTGGAAAGGTTGATCCCGCCGTGGTGACCGTGAAGCTTAAGCTGTTGGTTTGCTCGAACGGCCTCGTGCCTGCGGGGTACATGCCGTACAAGAAAGGCAGATCAACCTGCGCCGCAACGAGCATGAAGAAATTGGGCAACAGATTGCCGCCGCTGGTGACGCGCAGGGTTTCCCTGCCGTTGAGGACGACGCTGACATTGTTGCCGTTCGTGTCCTTCAGATAAACATTGTCGAAGGTGAACCATCCCCGGCCGTTATCAATGGTGAAGGTTCCGAGGTCCGTGGTGGTCATGTCGTTGGTGTTGACCTTGCTCAAGGTCAGGACTCCCGACAGGCCGATATCGGTGGCGAGGCGAGCGACCACCCAATTAGTGCTGTTGGGCCAGTCGCGCGTGTAATTCACCCACTCGCTGAAGTTGAAGGGATCAATTCTGTAATCCGGCCGGTTCGCGACATAAAGGTTCTTGCGCAGGAAATCTCCCGAAACCGAGGTGCCCATCGGATCATCAGGACGATACTGATGGCTGCCGCCGGCATTGAGATTATGCTCATCCACGCCTTCAACGCCCACTTTTCCAAAGTAGCAATTGGGATTTCCGGCCGTGTTGCAAAGCTCCGGTTCGTTGATGTACATCCCTCCGCCGAAATCAAAATCCTCCGCCTCCCAAAGATAGGTGACCGGTTCGATTCCGACCCATGTGGTCTCGAAGTACGTGCTCGCGTTGGCCGAAAAGTTGAAGCTGTCCGTCACCGAAATGGATGCGGTGTAGGTCCGATTAGATAAAAGCCCGTAATAGGCAACGGTCTTGCTTGACGACGACCCGTTGATGACAAGGTTGCCGGAGACATCCACGCCGTTCAGCACAAGGCGAATCGCGTTGTTGTTGATTGTAAAACCGCTCGGCGAGTTGACGGTGAAGGTCACGCCGTTGCTGGGAGCGACGAAGATCATGTTCAGCGGGAAAAGGTTGCTGATGACCGGCGGAATCGGGCCGCTGATCTGGTCCAGAACGGCATCGTCTAGATGGGCGGAACCGCCTTGATTCACGGCTTGGCTATACGCATAGCGATAGCGGACCGTGGTGGTTCCTACGGGCGCAATGATTTGGCTCACGCTGCCGGTCACGGCGTAGGTTGGATAGTTGAGGTCGCCGGGCGGCAGGGGCGCGGAGATATCACAAGCTTGTGTTACCGGGTATTCCAGCCAGATATCCGTCCCGGCAGCGGCAGTGAAGTTCTCGGACTTATACAGCGCGAGCAGGTTGCTGCTGGCCCCGAGAAATGAAACTTCCAGCCAGGTCATGCAATCAGTTCCCAAAGCATCGTTGCCCTTTGTGAACATCCAGCCGCTGGCCTGGTAAACCGACCCGAGTGCGCTGCTGAAACTTTGAGACAAACCGGCCACGTTGGTTTGTCCGATGGCATAAGCCGCGCCCCACTGTTTCCAACCCACTGCGCCCGAATGCGCTGGGGCTTCAATGGCGTAATTGCCCGCAGGTTGGGCGTTGGTGGGAGCAAAACGAGTCCAGCCCACGGGAATGACGTGGCCACTGTTGGCCTCAAAACCGGGGTTGACCAACAGGTTGGCGGCGTGAACCCGCGCGGCTGCAAGCATTAAAGCGGCTGCCAGGACCAGGAGCGGGGCGCGCAAGGCCATGGAATTTGTTCCATGGTTCTGCTTGCGGACGCAGAGAGAATTGCCAGTTGCAGAGTATTTCGAGCATTTCATAGAACGGGGGACGGAAGGTGTTGGCCAACTCTTCCACGACGGTTGGGGAGTGTCAAAGCATCTTTGGTTTTGATTCTCGACTGCCTTGATGAGCAGCGCAGATTTCCAAGTCTGGTGTCCGGAATCGGAAGTCTGCGCTACGTGATTCCGATTGAACTGGCGGCCTTCGATGATACGTTCGTGCCATTGCCACCCGTTTCACCATGAAACCACCCCTGTCTTTTCAAATCGCCTTCATTGCGTGCACATTGCAAATTGCGGTCGCTATCGAACCGCCCACGGGATTGGTGAGCCGGGCAGGGGATCAGAGCATCGTTCTGCATTGGGACAAGAATGCTGAAGCCGATCTGGCCGGTTACCGCGTGTATCGTTCGTCCAGCATCGGCGGTCCGTTCGTCGCGCAAAGCCCGAACTTGGTGACGTCCCCGGGGTTCTGCGATCTGAGTAATGGCGTGATCAATGGTCAGACCAACTTCTACCAGGTCACTGCGTTGACGACGACCGCCCAGGAAAGTTCGCCGTCGGCCACGCTCGCAGTGGCAGCCCGTCCCTTTGCCGACGATGACGAGTTCCTCGAATATGTCCAGCAGACCAGTTTCGATTACTTTTGGTACCTGGCGAATCCGGACAACGGTCTGATTCCGGATCGCAGCGCGGCAGGATCGCCGTGCAGCATCGCGGCGGTGGGATTTGGGTTGAGCGCGATCTGCATTGGGATTGATCACGAATGGATAACACGGACGCAGGGTGTTACGCGGGTGCTGACGACCTTGAATACGTTTCTGAACGGGCCGCAAGGTCCCAACACCTCGGGCACCATTGGTTACAAAGGATGGTTCTACCATTTCCTGGAAATGAACACCGCGGTGCGGTCCCCCAATTCCGAGCTGTCTTCCATCGATACGGCCTTGCTGCTGGCCGGGATTCTGCACGCCAAGCAATACTTCAATGGCACCAACTCCAGCGAGATCGCGATTCGAACGATGGCCGATGCCATATTCAATCGTGTCGATTGGAACTGGATGGCGCGGGGCACCGACGTTGTTTCGATGGGCTGGTTTCCAAACTCGGGTTTCATTCCCAACGATTGGATAGGGTATAACGAGGCGATGATACTTTACTGTCTCGGCCTGGGCGCTGCCACCAATCCGCTGCCGGCGTCGGCGTGGGAGCAATGGACGAGTGGATATACCTGGGCCACCCATTACGGTTTTTCGTTCGTGCAGTTTCCACCGTTGTTCGGGCATGAGTATTCCCACTGCTGGATCGATTTCCGTCACATCGCCGACGCTTACATGAACGGCCGCGGCATTACTTACTTCGTGAACTCCCGGCGCGCGACGCTGGCAAACCGGGCTTATTGCATCGATAACCCGTTGAACCGGCTGGGATACAGCGCAACCATCTGGGGGTTGACGGCGTGTGACGGGCCGACGGGCTATGCTGCGCGGGGTGCTCCTCCGGCGCTGAACGACGATGGCACGATTGCGCCCACTGCAGCGGGCGGGGCCATGGCTTTTACGCCGGAATATTCCCTGCCGGCTTTGCGCCGTTTTTACGGCTTTCGGCGAAACATCTGGACAGCATATGGGTTTCGCGACGCGTTTAACCTGGGCCAGCAATGGTATGGACCCGACGAACTGGGGATTGATCAAGGCCCATTCGTGGTCATGATTGAGAACTATCGCACGCAGCGGGTGTGGCATCATTTCATGAAGGATGAAGCAGTCCAACGCGGTTTGCAGAGAGCGGGCTTTGTCCCGCTTCCATTTGTCGAGCCGGCCGTGGAGGCGCTGCCGGCTGAGAACGCTGTGAGCCTGACGTGGGACGCTTCGGTTGACCGCACCTATCAAGTCGAGTACTCGGCCGACCTTGTTTCCTGGTTTGCTTCGCCGACGGGGGAAGTGACCGCCACAAACTCCGTGACGCGCTGGTTGGATAGCGGCCCGCCCGACACTTTGGCCACGCCCTTTAACGTGCCTCAGCGATTCTACCGCGTCTTCCAATTCGGCTCTCCCTAAGTGACCACGGAACGAACTTGGAAGTGTGGGTAACTTTGCCGGAATTGTGTGATTGAAGCCGCTGCTTCAGAGCAGCCGTTTGACCCGCGTAGATCTGCTCACGATCAGACTCCGATGGAAGAACGTAGACGCAGGGGTAGGCGTTCATCCATTCCCTCCCAGGTGACTAGCCAGCCGTAGCTCGCAGGAGACAATGCCCAACGCCCGCCTTCGCTAAACGGCAAGCTACCGCGCACAGCCTTCGCTCTCCGCTGCGCTGCAAGCGAAGGCTGGAGGCGAGGGTCGGAATCGGGCAGGTTCATGCCCGGTCTCACGGTAAAAATATGCGATTCTACGAGGTAATTCAAGTAACTCCTGCACTGCTTGGACAAACAAAAGCCAACCCCTTTACTGAAGGTTTTACTGAAACTTTCACTGAAGGTTTCAGCGGCAGATTCTCAGGTGATCACTTGGTGAATCATGGGTTCGCAGGCGTTCTCAAGCGGAAAAATAGCCGAGGGCTTTCAAAGAGGAAAAATTGCCTGCGCCGACGATGACATGATCGAGCACTTCAATTTTGAGCAACTGTCCGGCCCGAATCAAATCGCGTGTCACTTTGATGTCCGCATCACTTGGGGAACTGTCGCCCGAGGGATGGCAGTGCATGATAATCAGAGCGTGCGCGGCGGTCGTGACCGCCAACCGAAAAACCTCGCGACTATGAACCAAAAGGGTGTCCTGAGTGCCGATGGTAACAAGCTGATGTCCTTTGATACGGCGGCGAACATTCAAAACCAGAACCGCCAGACATTCACATTCGGGGTTGAAGTGCGGATGAGTGGCGATGTGCAATTTCCAATATTCAACGGCCTTGTCGGGCGTGTCACATTGCTGCAAAGCGTCCGGTGTTGGACACTCGCGCAACGGCACGACTTTGTATTCGTAAGGGCTGGCGGGAAACGTGAACGGCTCAACCAGCGCAGGAAAAAGAGACGTGGTGTTCACGGTTGGTTCAAGCGTTGAAGTTGGTGGCAGAGCGCGAACCGTATTTGCTGCGCGGATCGCCGGAATGAACAGAATAAGGGGCACAAGAGCCGCACGGGTGCTGCCAGAGGCAACGGCGTTGATTCCAGTGAAAGCCCAAACGCCAGAGAGTATTGGCGGCGGCGCGGTGGCTGCGGGCGGGAAACTCCAGCCAAATCCACCGTCCCACAATTTCGGCCAGTTCATATTGCTGGGGCAGTTGGGCTTTGGGCAGAGCCGAAACCGAATTCGTAGGCATCTCACGGTTGGAGCGACGCGCCGCGAAGGCGCGGATCTTTGAAACCGACGCAGGCCGGACACTCGCCGGTGCTGCCGCTTCGTTTTGGAGATTTGTTGTCTTCATAGCTTTTTTTTGAAACCGCTGTCCGTCACCCTGCCGTTTGCTGCTCGCTTCACTGAGGGGGAGGCAGCCAGCCGCGCGCGCCAGCGCATGAAAAATTCAGCGAAAGCTAAAACCGTGACAGCGGTGGAAAGGGAAAGAGGGAAACCGCTGGCGCGGTTTTAGATCTCGCTCCAAATCTCGGCTGGGTGCCGGACCAGTGAGCAGCAAACGGAAGGAGTGACGGCGAGCGCGAAAAAGGCGACGACAGACAACCTAACTTCCTCGCTTCTTCTAGTGTCTTTGCAAGAGTTCTTGCCACCAAACGAATGGCGGATGCCAAAAGACCTAAAAACCATCTGAGCCTTTTCCGACTTCTGGCGCGAGTAGAGGTCAGACCGAACAGTTATGTAAGCATTGAGAGTCACTTGGCACAGCGGAATGCGGAACCGCTCGCTGCGACAGGTCTTCCTCACGCAGCTTCAAGTGAATGGATTTAGGCAGGTATATCGCTAGGTTTAACGTGCAAAAGTATGATCCGCTTTTCGCATTATCAGCAAAACTCCTGATGTTTTCATGCTGGTAAAAGGGTAGTCGTTTGATAGATACAAGACACCCGCCGAGGGAAGATGCAATGTGGAATGGGCCTTGGCGAACGTGGACTAGGAATTATGAACCGGCGGTTCGCATCAAAACGCAAAGGAGAAGGCGCACCATGAGCCTGCTTCCATTCGACAGATTTTTTCACGCTTTCACGGGTAACTCGCCATACGACTATCAATGCCGACTGGCGTGCGGTTCGCAGGCGAATTCGGATAAGCTTGAGACTTTGCGGAATGGGGTGAGTTGCCAATCACAACTCATAAATATACCCACAGGCTTGGGGAAAACCGCTGCCGTCGTGCTCGCGTGGTTTTGGAATCGTGAGGGACAATCAGATGAATCTACCCGGACCAAATGACCACTACTTCTTTCACTGAGCTTTTCAAAACTCTCACCACCGGCAACGCACCGTTTCCGTGGCAGTGCGCGCTATACGAGCGGATGGTTTCTGCGGACTTCCCAGCGGCGGCCGATCTTCCCACAGGCCTCGGAAAAACTTCGGTCATCATGGTCTGGCTGCTAGCTTTGCTCACGCACCGCGATAAAGTTCCGCGCCGTCTTGTCTATGTCGTGAACCGCCGAACGGTGGTTGATCAGACTACGGCGGAAGTGGAGCGTGTGAGACAGGAACTCCAAAAGAATCCCGACCTTCGAGCCAAACTCCAAGCGATGTGTGCAGTTCCAACCGAGGAACCGCTCGGTCTCAGCACGCTGCGCGGACAGTTCGCAGACAATCGAGAGTGGTGCGCCGACCCGGCGCGGCCTGCGGTCATCGTCGGCACGGTGGACATGATCGGCAGCGGTCTGCTTTTCAGTCGCTATACCTGTGGATTCAAAGCGCGACCGCATCATGCGGCGTTGCTTGGGCAGGACGTGCTGTTGGTGCATGATGAGGCACATTTGGAGCCAGCGTTTCAAAAGCTGCTGGATTCCATCGAGGAAGAACAGAAGTGTTCCGGTGAGACCCGCCCGTTGAAAGTCCTCAAATTGTCCGCAACGAATCGAAACGATGCGGCACCGGCAGATTTCACGCGGACTTTGCGCCTGAGCAAAGCCGACGCGGACCATCCCGTGGTCGCAAAGCGAATCAATGCCACAAAGCTACTGCGCCTGGCTGCTCTCGGGGACGAAAAGCAGCTCGCCGACAAATTGGCTGAACTGGTGCTCTCCCGGCGCGATTCCGGGCGAGCGGTGCTGATCTTCGCCCGCTCCGTCGAGGTCGTGCAGAAAATCGAGGCTTCGATAGGCAAGGCCAAGCTGCCTGTCGTTGCTCTCACTGGCACAATGCGGGGGAAGGAACGCGACACGCTTTCTGGCAATCCGACATTTGCCCGGTTTCTCCCGCCATCATCGCGTGCAGACTCAACGCAGGAACTCACCAGCGGAACGGTGTATCTCGTCGCGACCAGCGCGGGCGAAGTTGGCGTCAATCTCTCGGCCGACGAACTTGTATGCGACCTCTCCACTTTCGAGAGCATGGCGCAGCGATTCGGACGCGTGAACCGCTTCGGCCAACTTACCGACGCAACGATTGTTGTCGTCCACCCGGAGAAATTCAAAGCCGACGACGCGATGGACGAAGCACGCTCGCGAACGCTTGATTTACTTCGCCAACTCAATGGCAATGCCAGCCCTCACGCGCTCGGACAACTGGATGCCGCAGCCCGCAGCAACGCCTTCAGTCCACCGCCGAAAATCCGGCCTGCGACGGACATCCTTTTTGACGCGTGGGCGATGACGAGCATCCGTGGTCCGCTACCAGGGCGTCCACCGGTTGCGCCTTATCTGCATGGCGAGACCGAATGGGAGCCGCCGGAAACGTATGTCGCATGGCGCAGCGAGGTCGAAATCATCACCGATGCTTTGATTGCCAACTACCCGCCGGAAGAACTGCTCGCCGACTTCCCGCTCAAACCGCACGAACTGCTCCGCGACCGTTCCGACCGCGTGCAAGCTGAATTGGAAAAGCTGGCGGACGCGGCTGTCCGCAACGCGGAAAAGATTGTCTGGCTCGTTGACGAAGATGGCGAAGTCGCTCGCAAGCAATTGAAGGAGCTACTGGGGAAAGATTCGCAAGCCCTGCTACACGGGGCCACCGTTCTTCTCCCGCCGTCGGTTGGCGGACTGTCCAAACGCGGCCTGCTGGATGGGAAATCGGAGGCCCCAGATGACACGGGGCTGGATGTCGCCGACATTCTTTCCGGCCCGGATGAGAAACCGCTACGGTGCCGTGTCCGCTCCGATAAGACCAAAGTGCCCTCTGGATTTCGCGGCCTCCGCATCGTGCGCGTGATTGACACACTGCGAGGCAAGGAAGATTTGGACGAAAGACCCGAGAGCGAACTTGAAACCCGTTATTGGCTCTGGCTCGAAGCCCCAAAGTCCGCAGGCGTGGAAAGCCTGCGAAGCGCGGATGAATCAATCCTGCTTGAAGACCACACCAGCGACGTGGAGGCGCACGCACGGGCTATCGTTGGAAAACTCGCAATTCCATCGCCGCTCGCGAACTGCGTCATCCTTGCGGCGCGCTTCCACGACCTCGGCAAACGGCGGCTCTACTGGCAGCGCGGTATTGGCAACATCAACGCTGATGTTTGGCTGGCAAAAGCCGGGCCGGATCTGACTCCACGTCAACTTGAGGAACGCTATCGCCACGAATTCGGCTCGTTACTCGATGCGGAGAAGGAGACGGAGTTCCGCAAGCTACCGCCACATGAGCAAGACTTGGTGCTTCATCTCATCGCCGCGCATCACGGGCGGGCACGTCCCCATTTCCCGACTTCGCCCCACGACGAAACGTTCGAGCCCGAGGCTTCTCTTGATGACGCCCGGCGCATCGCCGCCGAAGTCCCGCGCCGCTTTGCACGACTGCAACGCCGCTACGGCCGCTGGGGACTCGCGTATCTCGAATCCCTCCTCCGCGCCGCCGACTACGCCGCCAGCGCGGGCATCAAACCACTTCCGGAGGCAAAGCCATGAGCGAATCCACCCACACTATCCGCATCCGCGTGGATGCCACGAACCCCGGCCAATTCTTCGCCTGCTGCGGGTTGCTGGAACTGGCCTCACGTCTCAATCCCGGTTCTACGGCGTGGTTTGTCGCCAATGAGTTTTGCATCTCCACACAGCTCACGCTTCGCGAGATTCTCGGCTGCGCGAAGAATATTACCCTCGCGGGTAGTGCAGGAGTTTCTGAGAGCGAAGGAGAAAACGAAGACGAAGACGAGAGCGAGGGCGAAGACGACAAAGCTGCTCCACCATTGCTCATTGTTGCGCCAGTTGCCATGCGTCTGGATTGGTGGTTCGACAAGCCTCTGAAAACTTGGGCGGGGTCTATGGATGCACGGGCAATTTTTCTGGCCATGTGCAAGGCGATTGATGCCGAAGGAGTGGACCCTTTGAATCAGGCGCAAGTTGTGTTTGAAGAGCAGGGTCTAACAGCGACGGGAAAAAAGCGGAAACCAAAGAAGAGGGAGCCGTTTTACTTCGATGCCCGCCGCACTGGGAATGCCCACTCCATCGACATTGGATTTTCACCGGACAAGCTAAAGGCGCAGACTCTTGCTCACCCGGCTGTTGAGGCGCTGTGTTTCATCGGCCTTCAGCGGGCGCGTCCCCGTCCTACCGAACGCCCCCGCGTCTTTGATTACCAGCTTTGGAGCGAACCAACCGAGGTCTCACTGGTTCCCGCGGCTGTAAACGGCCTGATACCAGATGGTCGTCCCCGAGTTTTCCGCTTCGAGAACTGGTTCCGGACGGGCCAGCGCAAACACAAGGCTTTCCGAACAGCAAAACCAGCAACCACATTACAACCATGAACAAAGACATCACTCGATTCGACAAATACCTCACCAGCGGCGGCCCTGCGGCGCTGGTCATTCGCGAACACCTCGTCCCGGTTGAAGGGCCAGACGCTGCCCTGTTTCCCCCAACCTTCGCGGCGTCACCCGCCGACGGTTTTCCCGGCGGCTACAACATTGATGGCGAAGGAAACGAGCCGAAGATTGCGCTGATTGACACGGTGGGTGCCCAATCGAACCGCATCGAGCCGATGTTCGCTGAGCCGGAATATGCCGCGCTTGTGCCGCAAGTTGTCATCCAAGCAGGCGTGAAATTCGTGAATCTGCTTCACGCGAGCCACCGAGCGGGTGATGCCATTGTCCGCTGCACCCCGCTCCAGACTGAATTGGAAGCTGCGTTCAAGGAATTGCTCAATGGCAATGCCACGGCGCTGGCGAAAATCGCCCCCACGTCACTCGTCTTCGGTGTTTGGGACTCCCGCAAAACTCAGGCGAAAATGCCACGGCTCATCGCCTCGACGATTCGCGCCTACGACGTCCGCCGACTCACCCGCCATGCTCAGTTCAATCCCACAATGGACTACGTTGCGGAAGGAGTCTTGGCCGAACCGGAGGATCTTCGGGATTCGGAAGGCAAAGTCATCGGCAAACATCCGTTCGCCCAGCGCGGCTTCACTCATGTGCCGGTCGGCAAAAAGGAAAATACTCACGGCGGCGTCATCGCCGACGGAGGAATCCGGCGGGATGCAACACTCGCACTCGCGGCGCTGAACCTCATCAAAGCTGGCTCCGACAAAGAAGCTACGCTGCGGCTCCAGCGATACATCCTTGGACTGGCGCTCGTCGCGTTCACGCGGCTGCCTGGTGGTTACGTCCGGCAGGGGACCCTGCTTGTGTCCGATACCCGCGAAGGAATGGGACGGGAATCAAGTGAGGTCTATCCTGACGGCAAGCGTGTGACGTTCACAGTGACTCACGAACAAGCATTGGCTTTCGCCAAGGATGCAGCGGGGGCTTTTGGAGTTGGTGAGAATCGCAACGTCGTCTTTGAACCAAAACTTGCCGCGCTCGACCTCAAAGAAGCCGACAAGGCTGGCAAAGGCGGGAAGAAAGGGAAGGGAAAGAAAGCTGATGCAACCGACTCCGGCACGGAAGCTGAACAGAACGCTGACGCGAAATCCGAGTAACCGGACAACTTTATGCCGGATTTTCTTTGCATCAGCATCCGCTTTCTCGGCGGGGCGTTCCACGGGCGCGCCGACCACGGCGAAACCGAGTGGCCACCTTCGCCGTTGCGGCTTTACCAGGCCATCGTCGCCGCGTCCGCCGCGCGTTGGAACGAGCGCGGGCGGTTGCAACACGCCGACGCAGCACTCCGCTGGCTAGAACAACTGCCGCCGCCCGTCATCGTCGCACCGCCAAAACAGGAGAGGCAAGGCTACCAACTCTACGTTCCTGACAATGTCGCCGACCTAGTGGCAAAGCAGTGGTCGGCGGGTAAGTATTTCGACGGCAAAAACCACCCGATAGACATCTCCGGCTATCGCACCGAAAAATCCGTCCGCCCGCTCGCGGTTCCCGACGAAGCGGCAGTGCATTACGTTTGGCCGCTGGCCGCTGCGCCCGCCGGCTTCGACGAGCATCGCGAAACTCTCACCACCGCCGTCCGCTCCATCACTCATGTCGGCTGGGGTGTGGATTTGGTGGTCGCGGATGTTTCGATGCTTGATGAAAGCGCGGTGCGGAGTTTGAAAGGAGAACGCTGGCAACCTGGCACAGATGGCGCAGGCACGCCGCTCCGCACTCCCGCTACCGGCACGCTGGACGACCTCAATCGTCGTCACCATGCGTTTCTAAATCGTATCACCGCGAACGGTGGGCTCGTTCCCGTCCCGCCGCTCACCGTTTTCGGCATCACGGACTACTGCTCCGACTTGCAAGCACCGAAGGCACCACAAGCCGTGTTTGTGTTGCGAAAGCCGGACGACAGCGGCTTCCGCGCTTACGACTCGGCGCGGCGCGGCTTGCATGTCGGAGGAATGTTCCGCCACACCGCGTGCAAGCAGGAGGTCGTGCGCAGCGTTGGTTGGAGCAATGACGACGCTCGCCGCATCATTCTCGGGCATGGCGAAACCCCTGGTGGCGAACACAAGCCCGTCGAGGGAGGACGTGTCGTCTTCGTGCCCCTGCCAAGCATTGAAGTGCGCGAGGGCGGCGAACGTGTCGTCGGCAGCGTCCGCCGCGTCCTCGTGACTGCGCGCGGCAATCTCACACCGGAAGAGTTTCGCCGTTTCACCACACGTCTCGATGGACAGGAACTCACCGACGAGAAATCGCAGGAAACCGCCGCGCTCATTTTCCGCCATAACGAAAACGACGGAGCGATTCGCCCCTACTTCGAGCAGTCTGCGACTTGGGCCACCGTCACGCCCGTCATCCTTCCCGGCTACGACGACCCGCGAAAATTACGGCAACGACTCAACGCCAATGATTCTCCGCCGCTCACCGCCGAGGGAAAAGCGGAACTCCTCTGCAAACTGGATCAGCGAATCGAATTGCTTCTGCGAAAAGCAATCCGCCAAGCGGGATTCTCGGAGGCGATGGCGCAACAAGCCGAACTCGACTGGCGCAGTTCCGGCTTTTGGCCTGGCGTGCCATTGGCATCGCAATATGCCGTGCCCGAACAGCACCGTCGTTTTCGCCGACTGCATGTGCGTATTACTTGGCGCTCTTCCGATGGTCAGAGGCTCAAAGTCCGCGGGCCAATTTGCATTGGTGGGGGCAAGCATTCCGGGTTGGGATTGTTTGCCGCCTTTGATGATTCAACTCACCCATAACCAATCACAATTATGAACGACAAAGACCCATCGGCTCCATCCGAAAATTGTTTGAGTGAACCGGAATCGTCACCGAAGCCAAGGGGTCTTTCTCCAGGCACATCGAGAGCAAAACCACACGACAATCCGCAGCCGCGCGAATCCACAACTGAACCAAATCAGTTGAAGATTGTGCTGCGCGTCGCACCAGCCGAAACGCCACCGAGCGAACCGTCAGAGCCTCTTGATGAAATCTCGGCTCTGCACGTCACAAGTCCTTCGCCGTCTCAGAACTCAGATTTGCGGATAACCGTGCCTCGGGAAACCCTGGAACGCAAAGTTCGCGTGGAAGGCGAACCACAGCAGATTCCCGCTCGCATGATGAACGAGTTCGTTTATTGCCAGCGGCTGTTTTATTACGAGTTTGTGGAAGGCGTATTTGTCGAAAACGCAGATACGTTGCGAGGCAACGCGATTCATCAGCGGGTGGATTCAGGAAATGGCGCTCTGCCAGCCGCTAAAAAGAAAGCAAAAGCCGAAAACAAAGAACCTGACGACAAATCCGGCGATGCCGCATCTTCGAGTGAGAGTAATGAGGAGCCGGAAACGATTCATTCGCGTTCAGTGCAGATGGGGTCGGAACGTTTGGGCATTGTGGCAAAGATGGATTTAGTGGAATCCAAGACGGAAAAAGACGATCTGCTGTCTGCATTGGAAGTCTGCCCGGTGGATTACAAAGCGGGTGCGCCGAAAGAAGGCGAGGAAACGAACGAACTCTGGGATACGGACAAAATGCAGCTTGGATTGCAGGCATTGATTCTCCGCGACAACGGTTACACCTGTAACGAAGGTGTTATTTACTATCGCGCCACCAAACAGCGGGTTCGTTTACCAATCACCCCCGAACTGGAGAACTGGATTCTTCACCAAATCACCAATGCAAAGCATGTCATTGCCGGATCAATTCCAGCGCCATTGGTTCATTCGTCTAAATGCGTGCGCTGCTCCCTCGCGCCGGTTTGTCTGCCAGACGAAACGCGGATGCTGACACAAAGCTCGGTTAAAACTGAAGCCGATGTTTCCGCTGAAGCGCCGCGTCGGTTGATAGCTGCACGGGATGATACACGGCCGTTGTATCTCAACACGCCGGGTTATCGCGTCGGGTGCAAAGACGAGGTTCTGACGATCAAGGACAAGGACAAGTTGATTGACGAAGTGCGGATGCGAGACGTGTCGCACGTGGCACTATTCGGCAATGTGCAGATTTCGACGCAGGCTATTCAGTCGCTATGCGAACAGGAAGTGCCGGTGACGTATTTCTCGATGGGTGGTTGGTTTTATGGCATCACACGCGGCCATGCCCTGAAGAATGTATTTCTCCGCATGGAACAATTTCGCCTCGCAAGAGATGAAAAAACCTCTTTGTCGCTCGCGCGGCAGTTTGTCCATGGGAAAATTCGGAATCATCGCACGCTGCTGATGCGCAATCATCTTGAACCGCCAGAAGCAACGATCACAAAGCTCAAACGTGCATCGGAAGACGCGTTGACGGCGAACTCCATCGAAGAACTGCTTGGTATCGAAGGATCTGCGGCCAGCCAGTACTTCCAACAGTTCGGAGGTATGGTGAAAGTAGAAGACGATCTTCCGGGATTGGGCATACAGGTTGAGAACACCAAACAACGCACGTTCAACTTCAACTTTAATCATCGCAATCGTCGCCCTCCTACCGATCCCGTCAACGCAATGCTGTCGCTCGCTTACAGCATGTTAGCGAAAGACTGCACACTAGCAGCGCTGGCTGTGGGATTCGATCCTTACCTGGGGTTCTACCATCAACCACGTTTTGGACGTCCTGCGTTGGGATTGGATTTGATGGAGGAATTCCGTCCGCTCATTGCGGAATCCACGGTGTTGAGTTGTATCAATAACCGCGTGGTTACGGATAAGGATTTTGTCAAAGCCGGCCAAGCTGTGAATCTTTCCGCTCCGGGGCGAAAGCGGTTCTTTCAAACCTACGAACAGCGAATGAGTTCGCTGATCACACATCCGCTCTTCGATTACAAGGTTAGCTATCGTCGGGCTCTGGAATTACAAGCCCGGTTGCTGGCAAAAACATTGACCGGTGAAATCACAGAATACATTCCTTTGATGACGAGGTAATTTATGCGCACGACCTATCTGGTTTGCTACGACGTAGCCAATGACAAGCGGCTGCGGAAAGTTTTCAAGACGTGTAGTAATTTTGGCGATCATCTCCAGTTCTCGGTGTTCGAGTGCGATTTGAATCCATCAGAAAAGATTGAATTGGAAACTGCTTTGAGCGACATAATCAACCACGATGAGGATCAGGTGATCTTTGTCGGATTAGGGCCTGCAGAAGGTCGAGGTGATCGGGTGATCACTGCTTTGGGATTGCCCTACGTGAAGCTGGATGCGCCATGCTACGTGGTGTGAGAAGTCGTTGATCTTTGACAACTCACACGCGAGTGGCGGCGTGATGCCGGAAACCCCGTCGTCGCTCGCATGACGTAAACGCTTCACACTCAAAAGAATAGCAACAACAACCAAGCGCCATGAATGCGAACGCCCTTGAAAAAGTGCCGCCGGTCGCAATCGAAAGATTGCACCATTGCGCTAGAAGAAGTAAGAGAAGGGCTCTTTCCGCGCTCATCTGAGCGCGGCCCCGTTGAAGCCGGCAGCGGGTAGTAGTAGCTCATCATTGGACCTTCCTTTCCGCGCTCATCTGAGCGCGGCCCCGTTGAAGCCAAAAGCTGCTGAAGTGGTATCCCTACGCTTTGGCGGTCTTTCCGCGCTCATCTGAGCGCGGCCCCGTTGAAGCAGGACTGGCGAGGAAAATCAAATCATTTCGCGGGTTCTTTCCGCGCTCATCTGAGCGCGGCCCCGTTGAAGCCGTCAGAACCCGCTTGGTCGGGGCGCAAGGCTGGGTCTTTCCGCGCTCATCTGAGCGCGGCCCCGTTGAAGCGCGAGGGAAGACATCAGCTCGAAGCAGCTCTGGATCTTTCCGCGCTCATCTGAGCGCGGCCCCGTTGAAGCCACGATGACGAATCGGCGGGCGACTGGGAGGATGGCCTTTCCGCGCTCATCTGAGCGCGGCCCCGTTGAAGCGCCAAGTTCCATTCGTCGGACTTGATCTTGTATTGCAACCTTTCCGCGCTCATCTGAGCGCGGCCCCGTTGAAGCACATTAGAAGAGGTTCAAAAGGTTATTGAATCCGTCCTTTCCGCGCTCATCTGAGCGCGGCCCCGTTGAAGCGAAGCCGACGATTTGAAATCTGCCGCTGAATTGCTGGGCTTTCCGCGCTCATCTGAGCGCGGCCCCGTTGAAGCGAAAGACCATCTGTTTCTATAGTATCAAAATTAGGAACTTTCCGCGCTCATCTGAGCGCGGCCCCGTTGAAGCCACTCAGACTTTGCCCTGTGATGGGTGCGCCAAAGCAACTTTCCGCGCTCATCTGAGCGCGGCCCCGTTGAAGCATAAACGGGAGACTCATGTCCGTGGCCGTTTGAGTACTTTCCGCGCTCATCTGAGCGCGGCCCCGTTGAAGCACCGCCAACCCCAAGCGGAGTTGGCGGCGACGCAGTGCTTTCCGCGCTCATCTGAGCGCGGCCCCGTTGAAGCTCAGACTTCCGCGCAACGCCAATGCGCCCGAAATTGGGCTCTCCGCGCACTAACGAATATATGTACACGCCCTTTGCTTTTCCATTTTGACGCTTTTCAAAACAGAATATTTAATCAGCGATTGGAAATTACGAAGACACTGAATTGGACTGTATTTGTCCTACTTGACTTGGTTAAATCCACATCACGATGAAGGTGATCCCCAATTCACAGACTTGGTGGAGCGCGGCCATTGACAGGCAGCGATCGCTGGCGACCACGGCGCCGCTTCAGTCGTTAGATGCCTTCAAAAGCCACATCGGAGCACAAAAGCACGACATTCGCATGTATTGCTTGTATGTGATTGACCAGGTCGTGTTGGGAATGCGCGCGCATCGCGGTGAGCGCATGGATGTCGTTCAGAAAGCTTTGGGTGAGTTGATCGCCCGATGCGATCCACAGGTGAGCGAGGAATTCAAAGGGCGCATCATTACTTACGTGATTGACGGGTTGCTCAATGCACGAGGGCGCGGTGAACCGTTTTCTGAAACGCTCACCGTCTTTGACGAATCCGGCACAGCACACCGCGAGCGTTATCCTTTCACTCTGCTTGAAGCCAAGGACATCGGCGATGACGATTTCTACTTAGTTGCGAGCCCTCAAGCCATTCGTCTCTACACGGATTTGCTCGCGCGCGATGTGACTGACGAGCAGGTCGCCAACGAATATCTGTTCCGATTTTTGGTCGAACGCGGAGAATGGCAAAAGGCGGCTGAAGAGTCGGCGCGTATGGAGTTGTTGAGCCTCGAATACGAACAGACAATCCGCAAAGCGATTGAACAAACCGAAGTAAATGTGCGTGCTCTAAATTGGAAAGACACAGTGCGCGTTCTTCAGCGTGCCCGGTCGCATGTGGGCGAGCGGGTGAAAGCAGAGAATAGTGTTCTTGCGTCGCTTCGGGAGAAACTCGCACAAGGCGAAGCTTTGTCCGACGATGATCGGGGCAAGCTCGTCAGGGTCGAAGAAACGCTCAACACGGTCATCTGCCGCCACACGCGGCTCGCGCAAACGCTGCTGGACGCCAATCAGCGGTTTGCCGAAGCGCAAGACGCGCAGTGCTATCGTCCGCGTCGTTTGAGCAGCTATGCCGATTTGGAAAACGATTTGTTTCGTCCGTTGTTGTTGATGCCGACAGGACGGCTTGCGGCAGCAGCCGAGGAATTCGCCGAATTTATTTTCCGGCCAGAGCCTCGTCCACTGCCAAGTCTGGTCGAAATGATTGACCGTTTGCTCCAGCCTGAAAAAGAACATCACACACCCACCGGTGACACAGACAGTGACCTTGAGGGAGTTGAACCAGAGCCGCCATTCCTTAACGCTGACGATTTCGCTCAAGCGGCAGCAATGCTCACCTCCATCAACGAACCTTGCCTCCTTACCGACGTATTGAAGGAAATGTCCACGCAGGGATTGAAACCAAAAGTGCGCGACTTGGTTGTGACCGAACTGCTGAAAATCTCCGGCACACCTGAATCTCGCCTGCGAGTATTGGGCACGGGAAGAAAATTGGCTTTCGATAGCTACACGGGAGATGAACTGGCGATTGAATTATCGGACATCTCAGTATCGCGATCTCTGCAACCCAAACAACTCCACGCATGAGTAATCTAGCTGACAATGCTTTCAAAGCTGGCCGGTTGTTTCATTACGCCTGCAATATCCGCGAGCGTCCCGGCGTCCAAAACCCGGAATACGCCCAACTCATCAACGACTACCACAGCCTTCCCGACATGCGCTGCATTTTCGATTCCTACGCTGACGCTTGTCTGCTGGAAGTTCTCGAAGTTTCGGAAGTGGGTGTATTCCTTGCCTCCAAGACTGGTGGACGGCGACAAGGCAGTGCGTTCAGTTATCGGCTCACCGATTACAAAACGTTCGATGATGCACGCGAGCGCGTGTTGCATGGAGTCATTCAACTTGTCATCGCCAGCTTCGTATTCCCATCGCCCGAACGGCTGGAAGACCCGATTGACAGCCTTGGGCCAGCCGTGCAGGTGGGGCAACTTGTTGCCCATCTGGACGGCTTATTGGAACAATTCCGGCAAGCTTGCCAGCGAATGCCCTCGGAAAATCCTGATGACGATCCGATCTGGCAACAACTCCGTGTGCTCGTTCGCGAGATGCCTACCGATACTGGCAGACAGGCGCGGCACACTCTGACGCGGCAGGTTCAGACCGCGTGCGCAGTGCTTGAGCGGGAAGGCTTCTTCCGCAAACAGGAGGCGCGGCCCGGTAACCCGGAAAAGTATATTCCGCTCCCCCAATATCGCGTCCATGTGCGTCACTTGGCGGATCACCGGCGGTTGTATGACTTCGTGGCAAAACTGAAAGGCGAGGTGGCCAATGCTTAAACTTCGTCGTTGTCACCTCTCGTGTATCGGGAATCGTAGCGCCCGGTTCAGTCCTGTGTCGTTGGATTTTTCGAAGGGAGAGAGCGCGGAAAACAGCGTCGTGTTCCTTGAGAATGGCGGCGGAAAAACCACGCTGGCGGCGTTTCTTTATCTGACCCTGTGGCCGGAGCAAAATCACTTTTTGCTCAAAGCTGCCAAGAATCCCAAAGCCCGCGTTGCAAACTATCTCTCGGCGGGACAGGCGGCCTACATCGTTTTGGAATGTGAAACGCGCGTCGCCGGTCTCGTGGACGAACCGGTTGTGCGCGTCATCGGACAAGTCTTGAAACGACGCGACACGACAGAACAATCGCCAGTGGACCGGCACTTTTTCACTTTCCTGCCGCGTCCGGGAATGGCGTTCGATGATTTGCCGATTCATGGCATCAACGGACAGGCAGCCTCGTTGAGCTACGATGATTTCCGTGCATGGCTTCGGGAACGCCAAGGTCAGTTCGCGGGCGCAGAATTATGGGAAGGCAGTTCAGTCGAGGAATACATCAAGAAGCTTCGGGAAATCCACGCCGAACCCGAACTTGTCCGTGTTCAAGTTGATCTGAACAAGCGCGAAGGCGGCATTGACGACCACTTTAAGGAACATTGCGCTGATTCACGGAAATTCGTTCACACGTTTCTCGACCTCGCGTTGCAAAGTGCCAAAGGCGATGAAACCGTTGGCGTGCTGGGAAAGTTTTTGGCGGAGTGGCAGAATATCGGCCACTTGGAGGAAGAAACAGCCTTCTGTGACGAATTTGTTGCCGCATTGGCATCGCTCGCGGATGCGCAAGACCGTTGGTCGCAGTCGCACAGAAAGTTGCGTGATTGCCAGCAACGTGCTGCTGGACTTTGGCAAAGTCTGAATCGGCGCGTGGACGAACTGAAACAGCAACAGGGGGAGACAACACAAAACTTGCGGGAGGCGAAGGCGAAGGCGCTCAAGGCCAAGCAAGATGTGGACAATTCGTATCATCACACTATCAGCTACGAACTGGAATGGCTGGAACTTCGGGCCAAAGAGGCGGCGCGTGATGCCGCCGATGCAGAAAACAAATACAAGGAGGCAGAGCGAGCAGACCGCCTTGCAAAACTTGCTGTGTCAATTGGCGACATTGAACGCCGCCGCCGTGATTTGGAAGCCAAGCGCCGAATTCTTGCAGACAAGCAGGCTGAATTAGCGCCATTGCTTTCCAAATTAAACTTGCTCGGCTCGGCGTTCGCTGCGCGTTTGAACGATGAGGCAAACCGAATTGAGTCTGATTCCAATGAAACCGCCAGCTTATTGACAGATGAACAAAATCGCGACAGCGATCTCGAAAAAGCGCAACAAGACTTGGCCGTGGAATCGAGTCGGCATGAGCAGACATTGACCACAGTGAAGGGCTTTTTTGATCGTCGCAGAAATCAACGCGACAAACTCGGTGAGCGAGGACTACTTGAAGCAAACGAACGAGCTGAAGATGGGCGAATCCGTTGGGATGTTCGGCGGCAAGCGGAAGAAGCAAATGTCGGCGAACAGCGTGAGCGCCAGCGACAATTCACCCAGCGCCTCTCGGAGTTGAACGTCGAACATGCGCGGATTCAAGGCGAGGCGGCGAAGGCCCAAAGTGAAGCCCGGCAGTCGAAAAACAAACTGACAGCGGCGCAACGCGAACGAAGCGACATCATCCACCATGATTTGATTCTGGCGCACTTCGGCGACCAGTTTGATCCATTGCGGCACGGCGTGGAGGAAGAAGTTACACGGAAGCAAGCCGACGCATTCCACTCGCTGCTGAATTTGCAACTTGATGCGGCCGCGTTGTCCCGCAATCGCGAAGGCATCGCCCAGCATCAGGTGCTTCCGCCTCCACGCGACGTCGAGTCCGTGCTGGAGCGTTTACGCGAAGCCGGAGTCGAGGCGCTGCCAGGCCTGCGCTACCTGGCGGACACCTGCGGTTGTGAGGAGGCCGAGCGTGTCATCCGTGCCGACCCCGCGCGTTATGGGGGCGTGTTCGTGTCTCCCAAGCATTGGGAAAAGCTGGCAACTCTCGCTTGGCCGGAAGTTTCGCAACCTGTCGTCGTATCGGCGAATCCCGACAAATTTTCAGACGCTGCTCAACCTGACCGGCGCATCATCATTCCGACGCGCGCCGCGTTTGACAAGGCCGAGGCCGGGCGACGGTCGTTGCGGTTGGAGGAGGAATCGGCTGCCACGCAGCGACAACTCAACGAGCGCAAATCGGAGTATGATGGACTGGCGGATGTGTTGACCCGGTTGCGGGCGTTTGTCGGCAACTATGGTGAAGGCAAATTGGCCGCGCTCGAACGCGATGTTCAGGCGAAGGAACGTCACGCCCAAGCTTTGGAAACGAGCATCACGGAACTCAAAAACCAAATCGAAGACACAACCACTGCGCGCGACACGGCGCGGCAATCCGAACTGACCTCGCTGAATGGATTGGAAAATCAAATTCGCCCCGTGTTGACCGTTATTGAGCGGTTCATCATGGACGTGGAAAGCCAGATTGACGAAATGCGGTCACGCGAAACTACCGCGCGAGATCGCCTGGCCGCGATTGAAGGCGAACGCGAATCGCTCAAGGGGCAGCGCGAAACCTGCAAGCAATCCATAACAGCATTTCAACAAAAGTCGTTTGCACTTCAGCATCAGTTCAATGAGGCCCGAAACGAGTTGAGTGCCATTCACCACTGCGATGCGGCAGTGGACGCCGAACTCGTGCTGCAATCGTTGGAAACACTACGAGCAAGTTATGACGAACAGCGTAAATTTTACGAGGGCAAGCAGGACGTGGAAGCCCAAATTGAAATCAGAACGGCTGAACAAGTTATCTCCTCGAAACAAGCCGACTTCACCAGCCAACTCAAAGACATCCCCCAAGCGGAGGTAAGCGCGCTGGCAAGAGAGAACGATTACGCCGAAGGTAGGTTGCGCGAATGTGCCGATTCAGCCGCGACGACATTGGGGCTTTCAATCAACGACCGCGCCCGCAGAGAAGCGGCCAGAGACGCTGCTAAAAAGGATTGGACTGACAAGGAACGGAATGCGCCAGAGGAAGGAAAGCGACGCTTTCCCGATGGCGAGAGACGTCCGCAAACAAGCACCGACGCTGCGGCGTTATTAGAGCAAGGCCGCGCATTGCACCAGCAACGCCAAACCCGCAAGCAAGAGGCGGATGCGAATGTCACTTCCTTGATTGAGCACGGCAATGATCTTGAAAAGCAGGCGGCGGAATACGAAAGCCAGCGCAACCTACTTGACCGCTTCAAAGAGGGCGAAGCCACAGCGGTCGAGCTTCCTAAAGACACCGCTGACATTCGCACGGCGGTCACAACCTTGTGCGGGGATGAAAAAGCCTCCGCCGCAGACGAACAGCGGATCAGGAATGAGCGTGGTGGCAAATTGAAGACTGCGCGTGAGGTTACGACCAACGAGCGTTTCGGAGGCAAAGTCTCCCTAGCGAAACGATTCGAGGCATACACAGATGACAGTCTATTGGGTGAACTCACGCAAATCCGCCATGACCTTGACCAGCGCATCACCAGCAATCGCGACCGCCTAGCCGGACTCAAGCAGACTCGTGAGCAACTGGTTCACATGATGAACGGCCTGGCCGACGAAATTCTTGCGCTGTTAAAAAGCATTGAGAAGGTCAGTCGTTTGCCCGAGGAAGGCATGGGCATTTGGAGCGGAAAGCCATTTATCAAAATGTCCTTTTACCAGCCGGACGATGCGGAACGGCAGGTTGCGTTGCGGGGTCTGCTGGAAGAATTGATTGAGTTGCGTCGTTCGCGCAACAGTGACACACCCGATACTGATGCCAGCGGCCTGATGCGGCTGATTGCCGACCGCCTTGTGTGCGACAAGAGAGTTCGTGTCCAGATTCTCAAGCCGACGCCTGTCCGCACGGACACTTACGAGGACGTGGAAATGTTGCGTCATTACAGCGGCGGTGAAGGTGTGACGGTGGCACTTCTAATGTATCTCACCATCGTTCAACTTCGCGCGCAAAGAACACAAAGCACGCACCGCTTGCAGGACGCCGGTTTTCTATTGCTCGACAATCCGTTTGGCAAATGCAACCGCGAAGACCTCGTGCGGATGCAAGTTCAACTCGCCGATCAACTTCGCGTGCAACTCATCGTTCTCACCGGCCTGCGCGAACCTGTAATCATGATGAGTTATCCGCGCCGTGTTCGCCTCGTGAATGACACGGTGAATCGGGTCACGGGCGCGAAACATGTGCGCGTCGACGGGGATGGCGATGGCAACATTACTGCGGTCGAAAATCTCCGCCGTTTTTCTTTCAATGGATCATGAACCGTAGCAATGATGCGCAACAATTCTGGGACGTGCTGCGACTGGCACATCCACACCGCACGCGGTTTTCGCTTGAACATTTGCTGGAGAATTTTAGACAAACGTTCCCGCATCGTCGCGGTGATACGGATGCACGCTTTGTCTTGGCAACTTTGCTTGGCGAATTGGAACAGTCCGGGAGTATCCGTTTGCCGAACAAGACTAACCGTCGTGCTTATGACCATTCCGAACGAACTTCGCTGCCAAAGCACGTTGTTCGCTGTGACCGTCCAATACGGGTAAAACAATCGAGCTTGGTTTGGCGACCCGAACTCGCATTCGCCCCAGAAGTTGGTTCCTCTTTGCAAACAGAACTGTTTGCGATTCAGGAATGGTTTCGCAATGGAGGAACTACCGCAGTGTTTGTCGCGCTGCGCGAACGGTCGGTTGAAATCTTCGGCGACGAAAAGCGGCTTGATTCGCTTTTGGGAAGCCAATTGTTCGCTCCAGGTCGCCTCACCCTCGAACTGCTGCGCTGCTATCTTCCGTCCGTGCCGATTTATGTTGTGTCCGTGCCGGATGATGGAGCATCTCGTCCACTGCTTGTGGTCGAAAACCACACCACATTTGACACGCTGTGCCGGTGGAACGAGAAGCAGCGGCTTTATTCAGCGATAGCTTTCGGTGCGGGTGCCGCCTTCATCGCCGCCTGCGAATCCCTGCGACCGCATCTCATTGCGCCGGGTTGCTCGGGCAAATTGTTATACTTTGGCGACCTTGACCCGAAGGGGCTTTGGATTCCAGCACGCGCATCTAAAGATTCCGGCATTGAAGTGCAACCTGACGAAACTCTCTACAATCTTTTACTCCTGAAAAATAGCACTTACAGGGGACCGCAGGGTGATTCATTCTTATTTGATACTGAATTGTTGAATTGGCTTCCCTCAACTTTTCGCGAGGAAGTTAAACAATGCTTTCATCGGGGCAGAAGACTCCCTCAAGAGTTGGTATCGCTTATCGATCTCACTTGTGGGGTGCTTTACCCAAGTTCTACATAGATTGAATTGTATCCATGCTTTCCTAGCAGCATGAGACGGATGTGTGTGTGTCCGTGATGGACGCAGAGGCGTGGCCAGAGTAGGCCTGCAATTTCCAGGACCTCTTCCGGTCCACGTGAATAACCGACGATTGCTGTAACAAGCTGCATCACTTCAGATGTTGCTTGCGAAAGTTCGGGGCGGACTCTCATGCGCTTTCCTTGTTTTTGCGTACCACAGAACGCTGTCAGGATACGATCATTTTTCCGCGCCATTGCGGGTAAAGAGAATGTAAGCGGTAAGGCGTGGGCGTTGCACTATAGGGACAACTTTCGCCGAGAACAAAGCAAGATATGTGGTGTGATCTCTGTTGCGAAAAGTCCCGGCCATCCCTATGAATGCTGACCTCGGTTAAAGCAAAACCACCCTTGTCGCAGCCGAAAGGGGCTGAGGGATCGAGCTGCGACAAGGGATTTTCTTTTTGCAGATTCAGGAGGAGTTGGGCGCCGCAGGCTTCCAGTTCTCCGGCAAAAGGCAATCAATCTCCGTGTTCTTCATTCCAGGCAAACGCTGGAGGACATCGGTCAGGTAACTCTGCGGATCGATTTGGCGTCGTCGACAGCTCTGAATGATGGAGTAGATGACGGCACTGCGCCACCCGGCCTGGGGATGAGCGATGAAGAGCCAGCGCCGCTTGCCGACGCAACTGGGTCGAATCGCATTTTCAACGAGATTATTGTCCACCTGATAGTCGGGCCGCTCCAGATAGACCTGCAACGGGTCGAATTCACGAAGGAAGTAAGCGATTGCCTTGCCCAGGGAGCTTTGCGGCAGGACCAGCGGTTTGAGCTGCTCAGCGCGTTCCTTCATCGCGGCCCAGAGCGCGGGTGCGCGTTGGGTGCGCAAAGCCTGGCGTTCGGACGGGGAGAGCGGGCGCGCCTCATCCTCGATCAGATAAATCTGGCGGAACTGGGCGATAAACCACAGGGCTTGCCGGTCGCCTTGCAAGGCAGCCTCGTAGAACTTGCGCCTGGCGTGAGCCGCACAACCGGCCCGGCGGACGCCCGGCAGCTTCTTAACCAATGTTTCGTAAGCGCTGAAGTCGTCGCTTTGGAAGAGGCCGTGAAAACCGGCCAGCACCTTTTTGGGAACTTCATGCGAACGGCTGCGATCGAAGATGAGCACGACGTCGCCGCCCGGAACCGCGATGAACCAAAGATAACCCTTGGCGGCCTTGCCTTTGACCTCCGGGTCGAGAACCCGGACGGGCGATTCGTCGATTTGCAGGTAACTGCCCTGGACGATCCGCTCGAGCATCCGATCGACGATCAAACGGAGCAGGCCGGCAATGTGCTCAATCCATTGCACCATTTGCTGGCGAGGAACCAGGACGTTGTGGCGTTCGCGGAAAGTCCGTTCCAGGGTGTAGAGCGCGATATGATCGTCGTACTTGGAAAGCAGGATGTGGACGGCCAGCCCGACTCCGAGTTTGCTGCCAGGCAGCAATTGCGGGGGCAGCGGGGCGATGGCTATGCCGCCGCAGCCACATCGGCATTTGCGTTTGATGCGCACCGTTCGCCGGACGACGAGTTTGGCGGGAATCAGATCCACGACCTCGCTGGTTTCCCGGCTGACTTCCTCGCCCATCTGGCCGCAGCGTTGACAGGGCGGCTCCGACGGTTCCAGCACCGTAGTCTGCACCTCCAGGTGCACAGGAATGCTCCGCGGCTGGCGTTTGCGGCCTTTGGACTTCTTGTCCTTGCCGCCCTCATCCTGGTCTTGGCCTTTGTCGTCGTCCGTGTCTTCGTCGAGGACATCGCCACTATCCGGAGCGGGCCGGGATT
This sequence comes from Verrucomicrobiia bacterium, assembly GCA_035629175.1. Taxonomy (NCBI): domain Bacteria; kingdom Pseudomonadati; phylum Verrucomicrobiota; class Verrucomicrobiia; species Verrucomicrobiia bacterium. The sequence goes on from DASPIL010000029.1 coordinate 105,974, forward strand.
GCTGCTCGTCGAGATCGCTTTTGACTTGGTTCAGTTCGGCGGTGTGTTCGTCGGTCATCCGCTCGGAGGTTGGCCCAAAGAGCATGCGCCGGAGCTGGGCGATGAGCGCCGCCTGTTCATCGGCTTTGGCGCAGAGTTCGGCAATGGTTGTGTCCCGGACCGCAAGCAACTCCCGATAGATCTGTTCCTGGGATCGCAAGCTGCGGTTGTGGTGCTCCAACTGCCGGAGTTGCTCCTCGGACTTTCGGAGCTGCTCCTCCAGTTGCCGTGCTTGCTCTTTTAACTCTTCCCGACTCATGCGCACAGCCGTGCCCGAAATTTTAGGTGCAGCGGATAGAGGTAAACATCCTTGCGTGGAACCTGGATCTGGCGGTGTTGATCCTGCCGCGTTCGCCCGGTCGTTTGTCCGGCTTTGATCCAGTTGGCCGCTCGATAGGCCGTACCTTGGAAACGTCCTTGCTCGACGAAGGTCTCCAAAAGGTCGATGTCGTGCCCGTACTTAGCTTGCCAGTCCCGGCGCAAGCGCCGCGCAATGGTTCCCAGAATGCAGCTGGCCAGATGCGGCACCACCACCCAAGGCAAGATGAGAAATCGGCTGTTATTAACGACGCGATGGAGCTGGCGTCCGCGTTGCTCGAGGGTCCAGCCGATGAACTCATCGCGAGCCTGGCACTTCCAAGCAGCCGCACCGAAGACCATGCACGCCAGCAAACGACCGTTGGAATCGCGCACCGCGTATTGCAGGTTCTGTCCCACGGGTCCGGCGTATCCCAAATAGTGATGCAATTGCAAATAGGCGGCCAGCTCCGAGCGCAACGCCGGATCCCGGCTGACTTCCGTCACGATCAGCGTACCCAGTTCTGCCAGGGCGCACTGAATCGGCGCTTCCTCCGGACTCGGAACGGGTGCGGGTTGCCGACGCATTCGGTTGGGAGGAATCTGGCGGCGTTCGGGCAGTTGAATCAGGCCCCGATCGTGCAGTTTAACCAGCAATGTTCGGCTGGCCATGTCCTTCCATTGTCCCGCGCCGTTGCGCCAATCCCATTGTTCGCACAACGCCAGCGACAACTTTCGCCGGCTCCATCCGGGATGGCTGGAGATCATCTGTCGAATCTGTTCCAGGTGAGCCCGACTGAGCGTGCGGCCCTGCACCGTCAAGTTCATGGGCGCAAGTATGAGGCAGGGATGGAGCGGAGTCCAGCTAAAAATGAAAAATGGATTAAGCGCTTCGATACCACCGCTGGCGCGGCTGTCCGTCGATCCCGTGAACCAGCAGTTGCAGTTCTTCCGGTCGCAACCCGCGGCTGATGTCCTGGCAATCGGGCCACGCATAAGAGCCGCGCTCAAGTCGTTTGCAAAACAGGCAAAGGCCCGAACCGTCCCAGAAGAGAATCTTCAGACGGTTCTTTCGCCGGTTGGTGAACACGAAGAGGTAACCACTGGTTGGCTCCTGCTGCAGCGTCTCTTTGACCAGGCTGTAGAGACCGTTAAAACTTTTGCGGCCATCGACGGGCGTCACCGCCAGAAAAATGCGCGTGGCCGGTGAGAGGCTTAGCATGGCCGTCGAAAACGTTCGACCAACCCGGCCACCACATCAGGATCGCACTTGCCCTTCAAGCGTACCGTGATATCCGTTCCGACGGCGATCTCCACCGACGGCGACATCAGCAAATCCAGCGCCTGTGAAGGAGGCGCCACTTCACGAAATGCGACTCGTCTCAGCCTGGCGGTGGGCGGTTGATCCCGATAAATCCATCTGCGCAAGGTTCCCAGACGGATCTGGCGCGCTGCGGCGAACTCCTCCTGCGTCTGTTGGCTCTGCCGCCACTCTGTCACGAAGCTTCG